>CAZNCO010000737.1:0-2482 GCA_964571345.1 uncultured Ohtaekwangia sp. | reverse complement strand
GTTTTGAGGCCATCTGTTCGTTGCAATCAAAGGAGTAAATCTTCAGTCGCTGTATTTCATCTTCCAGGATGTTGAGAAAACTGGCCTGCGCATACAGTTTAGTTTTTCCCAGGGCCGGATTAAAATGCAACGTGAAGGTAGTATCGTTGGCAAGGGTAACGTAGGTGCCCACCGCCTCGCGCACTCCCGATTTCAGCACCGGTAGTTTTCGGATTTCTCCATCCGCATAGTTTTTATGTTTCAGCTCATAGGTCAGGTGGATCGTGTCTTTCACCGCGATCACCTTCAGCGAATCAACGAACGATTGGGCCATGTTAAATTCCTTCGAAGAGGTTGATTGATCAATCGTGGTTTTTGTCGTTACACTGATTTTCTCATTCGTATAGTTTGAAATTTTTCCAATGGCCCAGGTGGTGTCACCTGCGATGAGAAAAGAAGGCAGGCTAAGCTGCGCTGCGAGCGGCTTGAAAGAGCGTAGCGTGGTTTCTGTTTTTCCGCTTTGGTGGTTGCCCACTGCGATGGTGTGGATGTTCCAGGCGGTGATATCATCCGGGAACGTTGCCTTGAATGCCACCTTGCCCTGCGCGTTCGTGTGCAGGCGAGGTTGCCAGAAGGCATAGTCATTAAAATTTTTGCGCAGCGAACTGCCCGTTGTATTTTCATCGATCGAAACAAATTCCGGCAAGGGCGGCAATTTCATTTTCAGCAATTCTTTGGCAGACACTCCCTTCTGTGTAGAGATAAGAATAACACCCTGTGCGGCACGACTGCCATAGAGCGCGCTTGCTTGTTGTGACGATAGCACTTCAATCGACCCGATGCTTGACTTGTCGATCTGATCAAAGGGAACGACTACACCGTCCACGATCACCAGTGGTTTTTCGTTTTCCCTGAAAGCCGAGATGCCTCTGATTTTTATGCTCACCGAATCGGTGGCTCCGGGAGTGATTTGAACACCGGCTACCCGGCCGGATAAAACACTGGAGACGGTGGTGACGGAAGACAACAATTGTCTTTTCGCCTGAACACCATATCCGGTGACAACAATTTCCTGCAGCTGTGTCACATCGGCCGCGAGCTTGAAGTCCATCGTGTCACTGTTCACGTCTCGCTCCGCAGTGGTTAAGCCAATGAAAGATGCTACGAGAGTAGCTCCAAAAGGAACATAGATCCGGTAATCACCATTTTCATCTGTTACCGTTCCGATCGTAGTTCCTTTCACGATAATGTTTACTCCGGGCAATGCACTGCCATCTTCGGCAGAGGTAATGTGCCCGCTGATCCATCTACCTCCCGTAAAGCTAACATGGCTTTGCTGGTAATAGCGTTCACGCAAGTCCTGCATATCATATTGCCGCGCGGGCTCTACCATGGCATTGGTCTTCGACCAGCTTTTTATTTTTTTAATTGTTTCCGTGCTGAAGGAATCGGGTGGGAGTATTGTTGCTTTACTAAGATCGGCAAGTGTTTCGCCATACGGCTTGATCTTAAAACTTATCGATCTGCTGTAGCCACCATCTTTAAATACTTGCGTTACCTGGTAGGTGCCGGGCAGCAGGTTGTAAAAAGATCTTACCCCGCCCGGGTAAATATGATAATCGTTGGGCTGATCCAGGTTAAATAATAAAACAGCGATTTCTTTTTGCTTAACCCTTCTGTTGTTGCGCATAGTAAGTGAGCCGACTCGTTTGGTTGCGAGTTCACTATCCGGATATTTTGTAAACACGATGGGCGCATTTTCGTCTTCAAATTTCCAACGGTCTGTAATCTGATCTTGCGTCAACATGCGGGCACCAAAGACGGGATATACGTCTCTCTGAAAGAGTGGCTGCTGAAAGGAATAGGGGTAGGAACTGCGATCGATCAGTCCGGGCTCAAACTGATAATTCATTCCTGGTTTAAAATAGAAGTTGGTTTTAAAGTACGACTGAAACGTAACCGAGCCGTAAATAAAAGGCCCTGCCATTTGTGTACCCCGGTCCGGATGCAGGAGGAAATAATTTTGTCCTTGCTGAAGCCAAGCACGATTTTGATCTACTGAAAGACTCACCCACATAAAATGAGGTGACAAGCGATCGGCTTCTGCCTGCGAGAGGAGATTGGGGAGCGGTTGTACTACGGCATCTTTTGGCAGGTGATCCAGGTCAACACTGAATAGCAGTTTTTTATTTTTTACCGGAGTAACGGGTAAGGTTAGCAAGTGATTCTGAAGTCGTAAAGTGACAGTCACTGCAGCGCCAGCCTTTGCCGCAAAAGAGTAGGGCTGCGACTCGTTGGCAGCATAAAAATATTTTAGGTCTTCATTGAAATAGATGTAGAAGATACGTTGCACGTCACCCTTGCTTACCACAAAAGGTGCTAGTTGAGTGAGGGTGTCATTTACACTTAACGCAGTTTGAAAGTAACCTTGTGCGGGATAGAGGAAATGGTAGAACAGCAGGCTATCTAATCCGAGTTTACTTTTCCAGAAGTCATAGTCAAG
>CAZNCO010000736.1:0-2484 GCA_964571345.1 uncultured Ohtaekwangia sp. | reverse complement strand
TCCCTGAATAACAGAACCATCCTCTAATATGAGGGCGGCACCTACCAGGAATTTCGAATAAGGGGCATAAGAATGGGTGATTGCCTCTTTCGCTTTGTGCACAACGTATTTCGACTCGGCATCCAGATCGTCAAGGTGCTCAAAAACAAGTGGTTCGTTCATAATTTTGTATTCAGTCATTGCGAAGAATAAGAAAGTTAAAAATTTTCTTCACTCTTTCTTACTCGCTTCAATTGAATTTACTTTGCCACATGAAAAATATTTTGATTCTTGGTGCAGGCCGCTCCTCTTCGGCTTTGATTTCTTACATCCTTGAAAATGCTATCACCCACCAATGGCAAGTTACGGTTGGTGATTTTTCACTAGAAGCTGCGCGTGATCGGATCGGAAAATTCCAGGCGAAAGCCATTCAATTTGACATTCAAAATACCGAAGCCAGCATCGGAGCCATCGCTTCCGCAGACATCGTTGTGTCCCTCGTTCCGGCTCACTTTCATCACCTGGTGGCCCAAATTTGTCTGGCGAAAAAGAAACATTTGCTCACCGCGAGCTACGTATCTGAGGAGATGAAAAAATTAGATCATGATGCCAAAGCAAATAACCTGCTCTTCCTGAACGAGTGCGGACTTGACCCCGGCATTGATCACATGAGTGCAATGCAGGTGATAGATAAAATCAAAGCTTTGGGAGGAAATATCACATCGTTTGAATCCTTTACCGGAGGACTGATCGCGCCAGAAACGGACCCGGCTAATCCCTGGCGTTATAAGTTTACCTGGAACCCGCGCAACGTGGTGATGGCGGGGCAAAGCACTGCCAAATTCCTACAAGATGGAAACTATAAGTACATCCCCTATCAGCAACTTTTTCAGCGCATCACTCCTATCTCCGTGCCTCATCATGGTGAGTTTGAAGGTTACGCCAACCGCGACTCGCTCAAATATACCGGCATCTATGGATTGGATAATTGCAAAACCATTTTGCGAGGAACGCTTCGTAACCAAGGCTACTGCAGCGCCTGGAATATTCTCGTGCAATTAGGCTGCTGTGATGATACCTTTCAGATGGAGAATGTAGAACGCATGACGCATCAGGATTTCATCAGTGCATTTTTAGAATCCGTTTCTATGGACGCTGAAAAAAAAGTAATGCAAATCTTCAACCTCACGCCAGAGAGCGAAGAGATGAAAAGACTTCGGTGGAGCGGCTTGTTTTCGTCAGAGCCGATCGGATTGAAAAGCGGTACGCCCGCGCAGCTATTGGAACATATTCTCAACAAAAGATGGAAGTTGAGCGAGGAAGACAAAGACTTCATCGTGATGTGGCATCGATTTAAGTACGAACTTCACGGCAAGGACAAAGAGATTCAGGCCTATTTTGCCGCCACCGGAGAAAACTCGACCACGACTGCCATGGCCAAAACAGTAGGCCTTCCATTGGGAATTGCCGCCAAGCTGCTGGCCGAAGGAAAAATAAAATCGCGTGGCGTACTGATTCCTGTAGCAAGTGAATTTTACGAACCCATTCTGCAGGAACTAAAGACATTAGGAATTGGGTTGGAAGAAAGGGAAATCAAATAGGTCTACATGCGCGAATATCAAATCCATACTTTAAAAAACGGAATTCGGGTTGCCCATAACCAAATCACTTCCACGAAAATTGTGCACTGCGGCATTATGCTGGATATCGGCAGCCGAGACGAAACAGAAGCGAATCAGGGCATCGCACACTTTTGGGAGCACATGGCTTTTAAAGGCACAACAAAAAGAAAATCATTTCACATTCTAAACAGGCTTGAATCTGTAGGTGGAGAGTTAAATGCCTTTACCGACAAAGAAAAAATTCTTTTCTACGCTTCCCTTCGCGATGAATATTTTGAGCGTGCAACTGAACTTTTAGCGGATATAACCTTCAATTCAATTTTTCCAAAAAATCAGATCAGCCGCGAGAAGCAGGTTATCCTTGAAGAGATGACCATGTATTATGACGATCCGGAAGATTCCTTACAAGATGAGTTTGACTCCGTCATTTTTTCGGGGCATCCGCTGGGGATGAATATTCTGGGTACAAAGGAAACGGTAAAATCATTCAAGCAAAGTGATTTCCGAGCTTTCGTGAAAGAGCATCTCGATACAAGCAGAATTGTATTTTCTGTTGTCGGCAATCTTCCTTTTGAGAAGGTAGTGGCAATCGCTGAAGAATACCTCGGGCGCATTCCTAGGATGACCAGCAAAAAAAGACGCGAAAAATTCTCAAAATACAAACCCAAAGAACTCGCGCTGACACGGAACGTGAAGCAATCTCGTTGCGCTATTGGGCGGCCATCGTTTCATGTAGGCCACGAAAAAAGAAGCGCCTTCTATATGCTAACCAACATTTTGGGCGGGGCCGGTATGAACTCTCGATTAAACCTGGCCCTTCGGGAGAAACATGGTTTCGTGTACAACATAGGCGCGCAGTTTGTTCCTTTCACAGACACAGGAC
>CAZNCO010000735.1:0-2510 GCA_964571345.1 uncultured Ohtaekwangia sp. | reverse complement strand
CGATGCAGGTGCGAAGATTGTATACTCACCTCAGGAAGTCTACAAGGCTGATGTGATTTTAAAAATTGAGCCGCCCACCATGGAAGAACTCGAATACTTTAAACCGAATCAAATTCTGATCTCGGCTATGCAGATGGGTTATTTGAGTACGGAAAGACTTCAGGCTTTGCTAAAGAAAAAAATAACTGCACTTGCTTACGAATTTATTGAAGATAAAGTTGGAGGTATGCCAATCATCCGTGCCATGAGTGAGATTGCAGGAAGCACCGTGATGTCTATTGCGGCAGAATACCTCAGTACGGTAAAGGGTGGTAAAGGAATTATTCTGGGAGGTATTACTGGAGTGCCACCCACAAAGGTAGTGATCATTGGTGCCGGTACTGCTGCCGAGTACGCTGCACGGGCTGCTTTTAGTTTAGGTGCGGAGATTCAGGTTTTTGATAATCACCTGTACAAACTGAGGAGATTGAAACACACTCTTGGGCATCAGTTTTATACCTCCACAATTGATACAGTTACACTTAGTGAAAGTTTGAAGACTGCGGATGTTGTAATTGGTGCTCTCCGTGCTGAAAAAGGTAAAGCACGTCATGTGGTTAGTGAAGAGATGGTGAAAAATATGAAGCCAGATTCTTTGATTATTGATCTGAGTATTGATCAGGGGGGATGCATAGCCACTTCAGAAATCACCTCTCATGCCAAGCCGGTTTTTAGAAAATATGACGTCATACACTACTGCGTACCAAATGTGGCTTCGCGTGTAGCCAATACGGCAACTACGGCACTTTCAAATATTTTTACACCTACCATTTTGCGCGCTGCCGAAGAAGGAGGTATAGAAGAAATGATCTTCACCCATAAATGGTTTATGAAAGGCGTGTATGCCTATAAAGGAAGCCTTACCAACGAGAGCGTGGCACGCAAATTTGGGATGAAGCATAAGAGTATCGAGTTACTTCTGGCCGCCAGGGTCTGATCAGCCAATCGTTTACAATTTCCAATCTTCCGACAAAAACTCCGCTAGTCAGAAGTTTCACTTTGACATAAAAGGAGGCTGCTTATCTTTGCACCAGAATGAGATTAAGTTTTAGCATCTCTTTTTTTAGCAAATCCCGGAACGTGGCATTTGGCCTTGTTGCGATCTATGCTTCGCTCTTGTCTCTTACCGTTCTGTCTTATCAGGATGAGATCTTACCGCTCCTGGTTCAATCTGAATTCTTAATTGGTGATGAAGACATTGACCACAGTCCTCATCTTGAGGTTTTTCGCTACTGCCATTCAAAGATCAGATCAACTGACCGCCCGCTTTTTGGACTGATCACAAACAGAAAACCGGCCATTAAGATTGCGCATTGGAATAATGCGTCAATAAAACGGCTGCAGTTTCTTGCGCATCATTGGCATGGAGATATTCCGGTTCTCCTTAGTGTTTTCAGGATTTGATTTTATCTTCTGAGCAAAATCTTGCTCTGTATTCTTTCTTGTATTTCTGAAAGTTTCTTCATGGCCTTTTTTGGCCGGGTCATAATTCAATAACTAATGATAGATAAACTCATTGTATTTTCTGTTAAGAATAAACTCATTGTTGGCGTGCTGGTGTTGGCCATGAGTGTGTGGGGAAGTATGTCGCTGGCACGGCTGCCGGTAGATGCCGTGCCTGATGTGACCGGAAACCAGGTTGATGTAATTACAAATAGCCAGAGCCTGGCAGCTCTCGAAATAGAACGATTTATTACTGCTCCATTGGAAATGGCCATGTCAAATATCCCGGGCCTTGTGGAGATGCGATCCACTTCCAAGTTTGGGCTGTCGGTAGTGAAGTTGGTATTTGATGATGACACCGATGTGTACTGGGCGCGTCAGCAGGTGTTTGAAAGACTCGAAGCGGTGAAGGCGGAAATCCCGGAAGAGATTGGTAAACCGTTCATGGGGCCCGTCTCCACCGGTTTGGGCGAAGTATTTCAATACGTGATACGCCCTAAGGATCCAAATGACAAATCGTTTTCGTTGATGGAGATTCGCACCTTACAGGATTGGTCGATTCGAAGGCAATTGCTTGGGATAAAAGGTGTGGCGGAAGTCAGCGGTTTTGGTGGTTACAAGAAGGAGTATCAGGCCACTTTAAATCCCGATCGCATGCGCGCTTTGGGTGTCACCATCGATGAGCTCTTTAATGCACTCAGCTCCGGCAACAGCAACACGGGCGGGGCATATATAGAAAAGGAAAATAAGGCTTTTACGATTCGCGGAATTGGCTTAGCCGGCTCTCTGGAAGAAATTGGTAATACGGTCATCAAGGTAAATAACCGCATTCCGGTTTTAGTGAAGGATGTGGCCGATGTGTCATTTGGCCATAGCATTCGTTATGGCGCCATTACTGTGAATGGTGAGGGGGAAGCTGTGGGTGGAATTATCATGATGGTGAAAGGTGAAAATGGCAGTGAGGTGATCAAACGGATCAAAGAGCGGATGAAGATCATACAAGCGAATTTACCTCAATGTCTGGTTAG
>CAZNCO010000734.1:0-2513 GCA_964571345.1 uncultured Ohtaekwangia sp. | reverse complement strand
CCCTCACACAACTAAGGGATACTTTGTTGCCCAAGTTGATGAGTGGGGAAATACGTCTGAACACGATTTAAAAGATTACAGGATGGACAAGATTAAAACGGAAGATATTAACAATTTGACACACAAAATAATCGGTTGTGCAATGCAAGTACATCGGGTGCTTGGAAATGGTTTTCAGGAAGTCATATATCAACGTGCATTGGCAATCGAAATGCGCTACGCAGGAATAGTATTTGAACGTGAAAAAGAAATGCAGATTTATTACAGAGACGAAGATATTGGAACAAGACGAGTTGACTTTTTAGTTGAAGGCAAAGTAATGGTAGAATTAAAGGCAATAGAGAAATTGGAAGATGTGCATAAAGCACAAGCCATAAACTATTGCGAAGCGTATAATATTGCTGACGGTTTGCTAATCAATTTTGGCGGAAAAAGTTTAGACTTTAAACGAGTTTACAACAAAAATCTTGTCAATCCTAAAATCCAGTAATCTTGTTCAAGACAATAAAAAACAGAAATGGCAGAAAATAAAAATAATTCATCCGACATCATCCTTTACAGTTCCCCCGAAGGGAACATTAAGGTAGAAGTCATTTATTCGGGTGAAACCTTTTGGCTTACCCAAAAACGCATGGCAGAACTTTTTGGTGTAGAAGTGCCAGCCGTGAGCAAACATCTGAAAAATATATTTGAAACAGGTGAGTTGCAGGAAATTTCAGTTATTTCCAAAATGGAAACAACTAAAACAAAATAAGCAGTAAGCATGAACAATAGTCAACTCATATTTTATTCCACCCCACAAGGAGCAGTAAAGGTAGAAGTGCTTTTTGAAAGCGAAACCTTTTGGCTCAGCCAGAAACGTATGGCTGAATTGTTTGTCGTTGATGTGCGGACGGTGAATGAACACCTGAAAAATATTTTTGATACAGGCGAATTGGCCAAAGATTCAACTATCCGGAAATTCCGGATAACTGCCGTAAATAAAAAACATTACAGGTAATGGCTGTTAAAAAGAAAATAACCCCAACAGAGGGCTTTAATGAAATACTGCTTTACACCACACCAAATGGAAAGGTAAAGGTGGAAATTTATCTGCAAAACGAAACCATCTGGCTTACGCAACAAAAGATAGCCGACTTGTTTGGTGTGGATAGAACTGTAGTAACCAAACACCTTTCAAACATCTACTCAGAAAATGAGCTGAACAAGAAAGCAACCTGTGCAAAAATTGCACAAGTTCAAACAGAAGGCGGCAGAACGGTGAACAGGCAGATAGAATTTTACAATCTTGACGCCATTATTTCGGTTGGCTACCGGGTAAACAGCACACAGGCTACCGCTTTTCGTATTTGGGCAACGGAACGGTTAAAGGAATACATCATCAAAGGTTTTACAATGGATGATGAACGGCTGAAAAACCCGAATAACATTTTTGGCAAAGATTATTTTGAAGAACAGCTTGCCCGGATACGGGACATACGCAGCAGCGAACGCAGGTTTTACCAAAAAATAACAGACATCTATGCACAATGCAGTGCCGATTACAGTGCCGATACCGAGATCACAAAACAATTCTTTGCCACTGTTCAAAATAAATTGCACTGGGCCATTACAGGGCAAACCGCAGCCGAGCTAATTGCTGCAAGAGCGGACAGCCAAAAAGAAAACATGGGCTTAACCACCTGGAAAAATGCACCCAAAGGAAGCATCCGCAAAACAGATGTGGGCATCGCAAAAAACTATTTGAACGAAAAAGAATTGGATGGACTAAACAGAATAGTTTCGATGTATCTCGACTTTGCCGAAAACCAGGCAAGAAAAGGAGTGGTTATGTATATGAAAAACTGGATTGAAAAGCTGGACGTCTTCCTGCAATTTAATGAAGAAGCGGTTTTAAAACATCAGGGCAAAGTTTCACATGAGGTTGCTTTGGCATTAGCCGAAGGTGAATTTGAAAAATATAGAATTGCTCAGGGCAAACTACTTGAAAGTGATTTTGACAGGGAAGTGAAAAGTTTAAAACGAAAAACGAAAAATAATGACTAAATCAGTTTTGAAAGATAAAAGTTATGCCTTCGCTATTCGGGTAGTTAAGTTGTCGCAATATTTGCAAGTTGATAAAAAGGAATTTGTATTAAGTAAACAGGTATTAAGAAGCGGAACTGCAATAGGAGCATTAATCAGAGAAGCAGAGTTTGGGCAAAGCAAAGCCGATTTCATAAATAAAATGTCCATTGCTCTCAAAGAAGCAAATGAAACTGAATACTGGCTTTGTATATTGAAAGATACAAATTACATCGAGAGTAAACTATTCGAAAGTTTGCAGTCTGAATGTAAAGAGCTCATCGCCATACTGGTATCCTCTATAAAAACAGCAAAAAAATGAAACAAAACTTTTCACTTTTCACTATTCGATTTTCACTTCAATGAAATTGATAACCGAAAATATTATAGAAGAATCAGCGATTGAAATTTTACAATCGCAGGGATGGGAATACGCCAACGGCAAAGCG
>CAZNCO010000733.1:0-2517 GCA_964571345.1 uncultured Ohtaekwangia sp. | reverse complement strand
GAATAAGCCGTAGCAATCGTTGGCTCAATGTGGAAAATATAAACCAGAAGCGGTACTGTGATGATAGAACCTCCGCCACCAATCAATCCAAGCGAAACGCCAATGAGCCCTGAGAATATATAACCGATGAGATTTTCCATGCCTGAATAAATTCAAGGCAAAGGTCATCAAGGACAAGAAGCTTATCCGTGACTACGGTCACAAAGACATCAGAAATTCAACTTTGTGATTTCGTTTCGGGAAATGGAAATGCGTTTTTGTGATTCCAGTTTTTTCAACAGGCGGGAAACTACTTCGCGCGAAGAGTTCAGGTCATCTGCAATCTCCTGGTGCGTAACGGTGATTTTGTTTCCCAGCGACTCAAACTGCCGCTTTAGGTAGAATTCCAGTTTTTCATCCATCGAATGAAATACCACGTGGTCAATTACTTCTAATAATTCACTGAATCTGGATCGGTATGTTTCCAGCACAAAGTAATACCATTGCTTGTAGTCTTTCATCAAGGTATCCATGTGCTGGATGGGGATTGCAAGGGCTTTGACAGGCGTTATCGCCTTTGCTTTGATTTCACTCGTTTCGTTTTTTGTGGCACATATCATGGAAAGTGCACACGCTCCGCCTTTCTCCAGGTAGTAGAGAAAAAATTCCTCTCCATCTTCTCCTTCACGGTAAAGCTTTACGCGACCGTCAAGTATCAGCATTGAGCTTTTAAAATACTGGCCGGGCCTCATCATCATTTCGCCTTCCTTAAATTCCGTGATTTGCCCGATGTCCTCCAGATAGGTAATGAGTTCTGGGTCAAACTGAGGAAATATCTCTTGCAGCTTCATGATGATTGAAAAGTTATGATTGCGTAGTGGGAATAGAACTCATCTTAAACCTGGGCTGAAAATTACTCTTCTAAAGTTTAATCAGCAAGATTTAAAATTTAATAAAAGGAAAAAGACGCGGAACCTTTTTCTGATATTGAAGATAAGCCGTTCCAAACTCACGTAGCATTTTCTTTTCTTCGAAGTAAGTTCCGATCCAGAAGTAGAGTGTTGCCGCTATGCAAAAGGTTAACCAATTCAAGGTCATTAACGTTTTAAACCAAATGGCGATCAAGCTAAAGAAATAAAGCGGATGCCGAACCCACTTGTACATTCCAGAAATTACAAGCTGGTCTGAGCTTGCATTGTCGTTGATTTGGTTCCTGCTTGTAATTTGTTTCAAACCGATGAAGCTTCGCCAATCTACCTGATAGAGTGATATCGCAGCTCCTGCAACACCGGCAACTTGAAAGAGTAGGAAAGTGAAGTATGTGTATCGGCCGACATTCCAAATGGCAGACGATGGTTGTATGGCTTCCCATAAAATCGGAAGGAAGGTGAGTATGCTGATCAGATTATATGCCAATCGATAGTAGGCCTGATAGAATTTCTCTCCAAGCGAGTTATGTATTTTCTCTTTGAACCGGCTAGATGCAGTGATGGAATGCACTACAGCGAAGGCCAGAAAAAGCAAAACGATTTTAAGCACTTATTCTTTCTTCTTGATCTCTTCAAAGGTAACATCATTTGATGTAGTTTCCTCTTTCGAAGCTGTGGGTATGGCACAGGCTGTGCCGCAGCAACCGGTGTTGGAGATTGCTTGAAATAAGAAAAGGCTACCGATCAATCCTGCCAATGTATCGTGAAGAGTGAATGCCTGATAAATGATGAAAAGGCCTAATACTAACCTCAGCCATCGCATAAAACTCCAGGGAGCCAAAATCATTTGTTTAATTCCGTTCATGTCTTGTTCAATAAGAATTTGTTTTCATTATTATTCTTTTAGAAGAAGTGAAGCGATCTCAGGCTAGCTGTTTCTTTCCTTCTTTTGCTGATTGATTTTGCCCGGAAGCATTCGGTTTATAGTGGTAAAAGAAATTCAAGTAGATAGCTCGTGACAACCGAAGCGTAACGGGAAACAGCACGAGTGCCGATAAAACTGTAGCGATCATATAGATCTCCAAAGCCGGATCAAACAGTACCTTAAGCGCCACATACACAGTTGTGAACAATGCTACCTGCAAAGCATAGCTAACATACATAGCGCCAGAAAAGAACGAAGGTTCCTGCTGGTAATGCAATCCGCAAGGGTTACACCTGTCATGCATCTTGATAAAGTTCTTACTGTAGGCCTTGTCGGTATACAACTCGCCCTCGTGGCATCGCGGACACTTATGATAAACGATGCTATAAAGTTTCGTCTCCTTTAAAATCATACGGCACAAGCTTTTCTGCAAACCTATCCAATTCAGGAGTTGTGTTCTGTGACTTGAGTCACTTTGGTGAGATCAAGGTTTCAGGAAATTGTGATCAGGAGTTGCTTCTGTGCTGAATATCAGTAAGGAACCACGTGGATCTGATAGTTTTCGTTTGTGCTATTCCATTTGTCATGAATGGCAAGAGCTGCCCCAAGTGCTGAGGCTTGCGCGATTGTAGTGCCGGATATTTTGAAATGACTTAACGCTGCGGCCAATACATTCATATATAC
>CAZNCO010000732.1:0-2522 GCA_964571345.1 uncultured Ohtaekwangia sp. | reverse complement strand
ACATTAAGCTTTGCTCCCTGGATTGGTATTTCACTTATCACAGCTCTTGTTGGTATTCTAAATTACAAAGGCAACGAAACGATCGCCAAATTAGAAACGATTGGCACAATTGCGTTGTTCGCTGCCTATCTCCTATTTTCATTTTCCGTCTTCACAACGAAGGGATCTGCCATTTTAAATGCGTTCGAAAACTGGGACACAAGTTATCACGAGAAAGCACCGGGTATTGGCATTTTGGTCTGGACAGGATTGCTCTATGTGGGGTATAACCTTGCAGTTTATCCTTCATCTTTTTTTACGTATAAAAACATTACGTCCCGAAAGGAAAGCATTGCTGCAGGTTTATTTTCCGGATTGCTGATGACAGTGCCTTGGTTCCTCACCTACTTTGCGTTTCTTGGTTACTATCCGGATAAAAAAATATTGGAGTCACCTGTTCCCTGGTTGGAGATTCTGAAATCGTTTCACCCTGCCTTGATTATCATCTTTGGAATAGTCATTGGATGGACGCTGGTAGCAACCGCTACGGGAATGATCCACGCGTTCATTACAAGAGTAGAAATAGAAATAGAGCAGCGTAAAAACGCACCTTTGAAGAAAATCACGAAAGCGTGGATTTCGCTTGTCGCACTCGTGGCATCACTACTCCTCGCCCAGGTTGGAATTATTGATCTTGTCGCGAAAGGCTATACGATGATGGCATATGCGATGATTGCCGTTTACGCTTTGCCTTTGCTTTTTTATTCCAAAAGATTACTAACGAGCTAAACTTCTTTTCTCCAACCCATCACATGAAAATATTGTTATTTTAAAATTTTAACATATGAATAAGTCATTCAAGCTTCACGTGTCTGAAAGTATTGGCGAAGTTTCCGCTGAAGTAATCGAAGCCGATCATCCCAAGGCGGTGATGACGCTCGCGCACGGAGCAGGTGCAGGAATGAAGCATCCATTCATGATAGCGCTTGCCAAAGAACTTGCAGCAAATGCAATCACCACTTTGCGTTTTAATTTTCCCTTTACTGAAAACAAAAAAGGAAGACCCGATGTGCCAGCGGTAGCTCACAAGACAATTGAAGCAGCTTTGAACAAAGCACACGAACTGTTTCCGAAACTACCAGTGTTTGGGTCTGGCAAATCCTTTGGCGGGCGCATGAGTTCACAATATCTTTCGGCCAACTCTCCAGATTTTGTAAAGGGAATTGCATTTTTTGGATTTCCTCTTCATGCTCCGGGAAAGCCTGGAATGGAAAGAGCTGAACACCTAAAGTCTATCCGAGTGCCTATGCTTTTTCTTCAAGGTACCCGCGACACTTTAGCTGAATGGGATTTGATAGAGAAAGTATCAAAAGGGCTTCCCCTTGCTACACTCATAAAAATTGAAGGGGCCGATCATTCGTTCAAAAAAGGAAAAGAGAATTTGATCCCATTTCTTGCAGCGTCAGTAAAAAATTTCATTGACGATCAGCCTCGCAAATGAAATGCTTTCGGTTTTGTAAATGCACGCAGGCCTGCATGTGAGAGCGTTGAGCCAAATCCTGAATGCTTTCTCCCACTCCACGGCACAGCAGCGCTTACCCGGTCGCAGCAATTCCAATAGCCCGTGCCGGCATTGATTTGTTGTAAAATATTTTCTGCACGTTGTTGGCTCGAGCTATAAACAGCAGCTGTCAATCCGTACTCTGTGTCTTGCATGAGTTTTACAGCTTCGGCATCGTCTTTTACTTTCATAATCCCGATCACAGGGCCGAAAGATTCATCCTGCATCACGCTCATTGTATGATCAACATTCACCAAAACAGTCGGCTCAAAATAGTAACCCTTGCGGGGAATTCGCTTCCCCCCGGTTAATGCCTTCGCACCACGAGAGATTGCCTCTTCCACCTGGCGCTGCAAAACATACAACTGATCTTTTCGTGTGAGCGGACCAAAATACACGCCTGCTTCGGTAGGCGGGCCTAGCTTCCATGTCTTCAATTCTTTCACAAATTCGTCTACATACTGATCGTAGATTTTCTCATGAACATAAATTCTCTCCACTGCGCAACAGCTCTGACCGTTGTTATAGAATCCGCCATCGGCAGTTCCAGCGGCTACCGCCTTTACATCCGTAACGTCATCGGCCACATACAGAGGATCTTTTCCGCCCAGCTCACACTGGCAAGGAACCATTTTGGGGGCTACGCGCTCGTAGATGTGCTTACCTGTTTTATACGAACCTGTGAAGAAATATCCATCAAGAGGCAAATCCAACAACGCTTCCCCCACTTCTTTCGCTCCGATTGCAACTTGAAACACATTATCTGGCACACCTGCTTCTTTCAAAAGTTTTTCAATCTCCAATCCCGTAAGGGAAGAATATTCGGAAGGTTTATACATTACTGCATTGCCCGCAAGAAGCGCGGGCACAAAAACATTTACGCCTACGAGATAAGGATAATTCCATGCAGAGATGTTGCAAACCACTCCCAGCGGCTCGTATGAAATTTTTTCTTTCAATCCTGTTTCATTCACCATCAATT
>CAZNCO010000731.1:0-2545 GCA_964571345.1 uncultured Ohtaekwangia sp. | reverse complement strand
CTTTTTGCAAGCACTGCCCCACTGCCCACACCCTTCGCTTTATCTGGAGTTTGCGGAAAGGACAGTTCGATGACACCTACGGGCCATCCGTGCGCATGCTGTTTGATGATAAAAAGAAATCTGACAAACCGTAAAGCGCAATTCAACTACGTTAATGTCGTAGCGTGATTGCGTTCACGTTATTTGCTGCATCCGTCACATACCAAATCAGTGAATAGGTGGCAGGATATTTGGGTAGATCAAAGATGTAATCGCCATTCGACATAGCCGCTGTTGATTTTGTTTCCACCAGGGTGCCCGCTTCATCGCGCACCTGCACTTCTGCCTTGCTGATGCTAAAATCTTTTTTGGATACAGTATAGCTGATGGTGTCATGGACTTCACTCGCCTTGTGCACGGTTGCCGAGCGCATATAATCTGTAATGGCCGCGGTGTACGAATTGGGTAGCCCGAGCTCCTTTGCCTTTTCCTGGTAATAAGCTTTACGTTCTGGATCTTGCAGCACGGTGTGCGCCCAGGCGGCAGCCTTCCTAAACTTGCTGCGGTTGGCCTTCTGTGCTTCGCTTTGTTTCTTCGTAGGCGGGGAGTAGTTGGCGATAATGGTTTTGTTGCGCCATTGCTTAAATACAATGGTTTTGCCAATGTGCCGCTGACGCCTTTAATGAGGAGGTTGTTTACTATAGTAGCCATGTTAAAAGTTTGTTTTTTTAACAAGTATCGCTGGGCAGCCCGACATCTATTGTCGGGCTGAAATATTCCTTAAAAAAAAGTGGGAAGCCGATGGCAAGTGGCAGGCCTAAAAAATTCTGATCAATTTCAAGGACAACCATCGCACTACCCTACGCGTGGAGCGAAAGTGGAGCGCAGGTGGAGAACGAGTGGAGCAAGTAGTAGCGAAGTAGGGGGACGGGAAAGGAATTAATTTATCCGATATACCTGGCGTTTTAAGTCCTTTCGGTTTAGCCCATTGCACCCGGATAGATTATTTAAATATAGCAAAAAAGGGGTGTTGGGATATTAAAAAGGCAATCTTTATCTTGAAATGCAATAACGTGTTGTGTTGCATAGGTGTATATAGCGAAGTGTTGGTGCGTAATATTTTTATGAGACAGATCATCATCCTTTTCTTAGTGACATTGATTTCATGCAATAAATCCAATCAACAAGCGGACTATTCAACTACGGAAAAGGAAGATGACGGCTTTGACTCTTTTCTTAGACTCTTCGAGAGAAGGATGACAACCGTTCCCAAAAATTTCGAAGAGAAATTCTTAAAAATTGACACTACTCAGATCAGCAACGCATGGACTTATGAAAGAGTTGATTTTTCAGATGACTTGATAGGGTTAGTTTACAAAGAGGGATGCTTAGCTGGTGGAGTATGCGAGAGATTTGTGCTTGTCATCTTTGATAAACAAGGTAAAAGAGTTAGCAGTGCTGAGATTGGCCACCACTTCGCGGACTATGGTTCAGACAGCGAGCTGACTTATGCATTTGACAAAAATAGAATTGAATTCAAACTTAAGGTGATCGAAAGATTTGAGCTAGAGGACGGGACTGAGAAGGAAAAAATAAAAACTGACTCGACCTACTTCGGACATGTTGATTTAAAAAACGGGAAAATAAGTGCAGACTAAATACTGCGCCCAACAAAAGCGCTTATCTCATCTACGGGTGATGTGTTTTTATCAAGTTTAGTTTTCTTAATTTCGTTTGGCCTGTGGGATAAGGCGCGGCAGAGATATCTGCTGCTGTTATAAGTGAGGTCATTAGGCGAGTTTTTTACCACCGACTATTTTTTTTAAAAACATTGGGCAATGGAGAATAAAAATTCAATGATTAACCAATGGATGGAGTTTACTCCCTGGACAAAGGTTTCATTGAAGAATGAGTTCGGAATTGTCTTGGATAAAACCAGGGATGTTGATTTGATTGGCCTGATACGTTGGGATACAGAAAAAGAAAATGACGTTGAGGATTGGCGCGGACTGTTTGGGACCTTTTTACAATCCGGTGGACAGATTGTAAATCAAGACTACGAGTTCAAATTCATAAACGACAAAGGACAGTTGAAGAAAGCCAGCCGCTAACAAAAATGTGCATGTGCCAAAGCTGGGGTTCTTTGTTGCGTTGCAGTTTTAGTTTCTTAATTTAGTTCACCACGTGAGGCAAGTGGCAGCAGGTCGGCATTAACAAAGAGTTATCATTTTGAAAAAGGGCATTTTAATTTTTGCGTCACTGACCGTTGGGACTATTCTGATCTTTGTTTTCACCGCTGGGCAAAGTGCGATCGATATTCAACTTCACGACACGTACATCGTAATAGACAAGTTCCAAGCTACAGTTTTGATTATCGGCCCTTTGACTTTTTTGATATTCCTTTCGCTCGGACTAGCAAGAAAATTTAAGGCATCATGGACGAACATTGGGTTTATTATTGGGCTTTTTCTGGTCACTTACATAATTTTTAAAGTCAACGAATTTCAGAGACGCTATCGAAACGAAATCCAAAACAATTCTGCATTGGAATTACAGTCCGCGGACA
>CAZNCO010000730.1:0-2547 GCA_964571345.1 uncultured Ohtaekwangia sp. | reverse complement strand
CCCAAAGTCTCTTTGAAAAGTTTTTCTTCCAAAGAGCGGAATATTTCTCTTCCAATTGTTGGCGTATAATCTGCTTTTTATAAAAATCAATAATTAATTCACTCAATATTTTTGCCGAGTGAATAGCCATTGCCATACCATTTCCACAAAGGGGAGTAATCATACCTGCAGAATCGCCACACATTAAAATGTGATTTTCAACTGGGCTCTTTTCTTCAAAAGAAATCTCATTGATTACTTCAGGCTTGTCATACAAAAAATCGGAATTGGAGAATAACGTTTTCAAAAAGGGATTGCGAAACAAAACATTCTCTTCTACTGACTTTACGTCACCATACTTTTTAAAAGAATTCCGATGACTTAAATAGCACAAACAACTCTTGCCGTCCTCCACATTGCTGATTCCACAATAACCATCCTGAAAATTGTGCAACGCAATTAAGCGATTTGGGTGATCTGTGCGAATATGGTATTTCACGCCAACATAAGGAGAACGCTTTGAAACAAAGCCTCGTTTAAGAGCAACATCCAGCCTCGATCTTTTTCCAAATGTTCCTGCAACAACAGGGGCCTCGATTTCTTGACGCATCGTTTTAATGCGAAATCTGCCTTCAATAAAATCCACTTGTTCAACTTCTGTATTTAGGAGAAACTCTACTCCTGTTTGTTGAACTTTTTTGTATAAAAAGTGATCGAAAGTATAACGGCTAATACCAAAGCCACCCATATCAAGCTCCAAGAATGCAGATTTTCCATTGACGGATGTAAGCTGCAGTTGTGAGATGCTGGCCGGACTAAATTGGTCTGGAAATAATTGGATCGTTTTCAGGAATGGAACCACCTCGTTGGAAATGTATTCCCCACAAACCCGATGAAATGGATATTGCTTTTTTTCAATAACAAGGCATGGAATATTGTTTGTAGCCAGTTGATTAGCGAGAACAAGGCCCGCCAGTCCCCCTCCAATAATTACCACCTTTTCCAATACGATTAGATCTTAAAGTATTTGAAAGCAAAATCTCGATTCAATATTTTTGGATCATAAGGTTACAAAATACGAAACCTTTAGATCAACAGATAAGTTATTAGTAAAAGCTTTAATCAACGTCCTTATGGAAACCGCGATGAATGTTCTGGTGATGGGAAACAACCCGATCGAGTTAACAAAAGTTTTTGAAAAACTGCAGTTGCTGAGCAAAGAGAAAATTGAGATGGAGATAGCCTTCGATTTGAAAAGTTGCAAAGAACGACTTTCGAAGTTCACCCCAAATTTTATTTTCATTGATGATAATATTGGTAGACAAAGCTTATCTCAATTGGTAAGGTTCTTTACCACCCGCAATAGCACTAAAAACGTTCCGATCACCATTCTGAAAAATTCCAATCTCCAGGAATCGTTTAGCGGGCGTGTTATGAATTATCTCTTAAAGGAAAATCTCACAGCAGAGACTTTGTATGCTGCTATTTCAAATTCTATCATGGCCTTACGTGCTCAGATGTCTATGATGAATACGTACAGAAAAAGAAAAGGTCAATTGAAAAGGCTTATCGCCTAAATTTCACTTTTCAAAGTAAACTCCTTTTCTAAAATTAAGTCTCCTCTTTTTATCTGCAGCCGTATGTGTTTTCCAGGCTTTGAATTGAAATAAGAGTTCAGCGTGCTCAGATCCATTTCGGAAGTAAGGGCACCGTTGATTCTCAAAATCTCATCACCCACCTTCAGCCCCACTTTGTTGGCGTTGGAACCATCCATTACTTCATTTATTTCGAACTCTCGTAAATTCTCACCCTTTGCAGACACGTTGATACCAGACATATTGTAATAAGGCTTATGCTTAAAAGTACCGTTCTTCTTCAAATACATTTTCTCATGTGGAAAATCAAAAACTACGGTAAACCTGCTTAAAGCTTCTCCACCAATAGAACCATTTCGGAAGGCTGTTTTGCCGGTGCGAGTAGTATCAATGTAACTCTCAGGATCCGGAAAACTGGCAATCATATTGGGTATCGTATAGCCTCCAAGTGATAAACTTTTGATCCTTCCAGTGCGACCGGTTATTATCCCGCCAAGGCCACGGCCAAGATTACAGGCCACACTTTTTTGAGGGAGAATAATTTTAGGGCTTGATTGGGTGTCCAGAAAGAGACCGTGGCTGGCGCCTGTGTCCACCAAAAGTTTTGCGCTCATGGTGGTAGTGTCATTCACCTTTATTTCTGCTACGCAGTAAGGCTTTGTGTCTTCAACGGTAATAGGTATTCTTGTATAGCTTCTTTTGGGCTTAAATTTTTGCGGAAGCATCAGTGTCAAAACCTTCTGCTCGTAATCGATCCTTACCACAAACCGGCTGAAAAGCTCATAGCCCAAGATTCCATGCACGGGTGTTCCCAGGGATTTTGGAAGTTCCAGGTAGTCTCTCTCAAGTACCAGCATCGATTGTCCTTTCCCGTGCACACCGGCCATCTCAATGCTGACGTTAATGGTAACGTACGCATCAATTAGCTTTTCCACTCCGGGTGCAGATAACGTATTCTTTTTGGAATAAGCAA
>CAZNCO010000729.1:0-2549 GCA_964571345.1 uncultured Ohtaekwangia sp. | reverse complement strand
ACATATGCCACTGCGTGGGCGCAAACGCAACTAGATATCCCAATCTTTGGCACAACTCATGCGGATCATAACACTGTTGATATCCCGTGTGCACCACCGATGGACGATAGAATGATTCACGGTGACTATGAATATCAAACCGGTTTTCAAATAATGAATTGCCTAAAGGACAAAAATCTCAGCTACGAAGAAGTTGAAATGATTTTGGTCGGTAATCATGCGCCTTTCACCTGGGGTAAAACGTGTGAGAAGGCCGTGTACAATAGTGCAGTGTTAGAGTCCATTGCGGAGATGGCTTTCCTTACAAGGCAGATAAGACCGGATGCGCCACGGTTGAAAGATTCTTTGATTAAGAAACATTTTGAAAGAAAGCATGGCCCCGATTCTTACTATGGTCAGAGCTAAAGAGCGATAGATGTGACTTTTGGTAAAAAGATAAATAGAGTAATAACCCAACGTAAATTTTAAAATGATTGATCTCAAGAAGTTAGAAGTCTGGTTTTTAACAGGCAGTCAGTTTTTATATGGCGAGGAAACTCTTAGACAAGTAGCGGCAAATTCTCAACAGATAGTAAAAGAATTCGAGGCATCGGCACATATTCCGGTAAAAGTGATTTTCAAACCTGTTTTGAAAACACCCGAAGAAATTTATCAACTATGCCAGGAAGCGAACAACGAAAAAAACTGTATCGGGATCATTGCTTGGATGCACACATTCTCTCCGGCAAAGATGTGGATCGCTGGGCTAAAAATTTTGACGAAACCATTACTTCACCTTCACACACAGTTTAATCGCGACATTCCATGGAAGGATATCGACATGGATTTCATGAATCTAAATCAAAGCGCTCATGGGGATCGTGAATTTGGTTTCATTATGACGCGAATGAGGTTGAATCGTAAAGTGGTGGTCGGCCATTGGAAGGATTCGAATGTACAAGAGCGACTCAATGTGTGGATGCGCGCAGCTGCCGGCTGGCATGATTGGCAGGCAGGTAAGTTTTGCCGCTTTGGTGACAACATGCGCCAGGTGGCGGTAACGGATGGCGACAAAGTGGAAGCAGAAATGAAGTTCGGTTACTCCGTTAATGGTTATGGCATTGGAGACCTTGTAAAAGTTGTAAATCAGGTAACCGATGTTGATGTTACAAAATTGGTTACTGAATATGAGCAACGTTATAACGTTGCAACGTCACTTCGTAAAGGCGGAGAAAAACACAACTCCCTTCGCGAGTCAGCAAAAATAGAACTTGGCTTGCGTGCATTTTTGGAGCAAGGAAACTTCAAAGGCTTTACGGATACATTTGAAGACCTGCATGGCATGGAACAGTTGCCGGGCATTGCCGTGCAGCGATTGATGGCCGATGGCTATGGATTTGGTGGCGAAGGCGACTGGAAAACTGCAGCATTGGTGCGCATGATGAAAGTGATGGGCAGTGGACTGAAAGGTGGAAATTCTTTCATGGAAGATTACACGTATCACTTTGATCCTTCCAATCCAATGGTGCTAGGTGCTCACATGCTTGAGATCTGTGAATCGATTGCCGATGGAAAACCTTCGTGTGAAATTCATCCCTTGGGCATAGGAGGGAAGGCCGATCCCGTTCGTCTTGTTTTCAATTCCGCGGCCGGGCCTGCGTTGAATGCATCGATCATTGACATGGGAAATCGCTTTCGGCTTCTGGTGAATGAAGTGGAAGCAGTGAAACCGGAGCATGATTTACCTAAACTTCCTGTGGCGCGAGTTCTGTGGAAACCCTATCCCGACATGTACACAGGCTGTGCTGCATGGATATTAGCAGGTGGAGCTCATCATACGTGTTATAGTCAGAATCTCACAGCAGAACATCTTCAGGACTTTGCCGACATCGCGAACATTGAGGTGATTCATATCGGAAAAAATACAAGCATTCCTCAATTCAGAAATGAATTAAGATGGAATGAAATGTACTATAAATAATAAGACGCTTTTCATATGGATATAAAAAAATACAAGAGCCAGGATCGTTTATTGGTAGCAGTGGATTGCATCATTTTTGGTTTTGATGGCAAACATATGAAAGCATTGTTGATCAAACGCGACTTCGATCCTGAAAAAGGTAAGTGGTCATTGATGGGCGGTTTCGTTGGAAAAAGGGAAAATGTGGATGATGCAGCAATACGTGTGTTGAAGCAACTGACAGGACTTACGGACATCTACATGGAGCAATTGTTTTGCTTTGGTGATACAAAACGTGATTCAGCGGGTAGGGTGGTGTCAATCGCTTATTCTGCACTTATCAATATCAATGACTACAAAAAGCAATTAAGTTATGACCATGAAGCCCAGTGGTTTCCGATTAATAAATTGCCTGATCTCATCTTTGACCATGCAGAGATGATTTTAAAAGCCAAGGAATTGTTGCAACGAAAGGCCAGCATCTACCCAGTTGGCTTTGAATTATTACCAGCCAAATTCACTTTACCTCAATTGCAGAATCTTTATGAGGTTATCTATGAGAAAAAATTGGATAGAAGAAATTTTACTAGAAAGATTCTTTCTCTTAAGG
>CAZNCO010000728.1:0-2558 GCA_964571345.1 uncultured Ohtaekwangia sp. | reverse complement strand
CCTTGGATGCGTGCAATGGGCGATCGTAAATTGTGAGCAGCCATAAATGCAAAATTTTCCAGCTGGGTATTTTTCTTGTCAAGCTCCAAATTCGCCCTAGATAGATCTCGGGTCCTTTCTTCTACTCTTATCTCAAGATCGGTTTTCGCTGCTTGTAGTTGCTTATTTTGTTCCTCAATAATATCCTTTTGAGATTCAAGCTGAGATTTTTGATACGAGATATATTCATTCTGCGCGGTGATTTCTTCCAATTGGGCCAACACTTCGTTGTTCTTTTCTCCCAAGTGGGATATGAGTTCGCGATTGACCTGTTCGTTTTTTTCAACTTGTTGCTTCAAGAATAAGGAGCCTCCCATGATCAGCAAGCAGCCAATCATAACTCTTATTGGAGTGAGTGCATAACCTGTTTCATGAAGGCCCACCTGATAATAACCAACCCCGAAAAGATTGTGAATCTGATCAAAAAAAATCAGCACGGCAATGGGGAACGAGATTGATAGAATGATGGCCGTTTTTTCCTTTAGCCTGAACACAAGAAAAGGGATGATTGTTGAAGCTAAAATGGAAAATAAAACTCCCATGTAATGAGATGTCTGATAATCAAATCCGTGATATTTATTATAGATTGAAAATGTCATTACTTGCAGAGCTGTTATCCAACTCACTATGACTCTGCTTCCGGTTACAAACCCCATGTAGTTAAACAGTATGGGGGTTAAAAAGAGAAGAGGTTGAAGAACGATTGGAAAGGTTATTCTAGACCAGCCGTTGACCGTGACATTCGAGATGATATAGAATATAGGAAGCAAAGAAAGTAGTAGACTAATCTTGTTGGTGAGCGTGATGCTATTTGCCTGATCAGTATTTTGCGCTGAGCTCGTTCCAATGTTCCGTATATCCTTAATCGTATTCTTCACCTATCAGGCATTGAAAAAATAATTAATAACACCTTAATATAATCAATTTTATAAATACAGAGTGTTTGATCGTTCCTATATTTGAATCAAAAAAAGATATGAAAAGGCCGTACGTTATTTGTCACACGTTTGCTTCCATTGATGGGCGTATTAAACAAACTATCTGGGGTTATAAAGATCATCACAAATATTTTGAAGAGCCTGCCGCTAAAATTAAGGCGGATGCATGGCTCGTTGGCCGTGTAACGATGCAGGAATTCTGTAGTAAGAAGAAGCATGACCTTAGCAAATACAAAGGCATCGTGCCACGTACTGATTTCGTGGCGCCTTACAAAGCAAAGACTTTTGCAGTGGCAATTGATCCATCTGGTAAATGCCAATGGGACACCAATATGGTTTCGACTGAACATGTGATAGAAGTGCTTACCGAGAGCGTTCCAGATAATTACTTGTTACATCTTCGGGCAAAAAATGTGTCCTATCTTTTTGGTGGGAAAAAGAAGCTGGATCTTGAAAAAGTGCTGGAGAAATTGAATAGGTTGTTTAATATCAAGATTGTTCGCGTGGATGGGGGAGGCCATGTAAACGGGTCATTCCTCAAAGCAGGATTAATTGACGAGCTGAGTGTTGTGCTTGCGCCTCTTGCTGATGGCACCATTGGATCTTTGTCAATGTTTGATGCAGAGGAAGGATACGGAAAGCGAATGGCAACGCATTTTACACTAAAGTCGGTAAAGAAAATCTATGAGAACTTTTTGTGGATCAGGTATTTGGTAAAACGATAAATTGACCCGACCTTGAACAAAGGTTACTTTTTGACCGTCTGGAAGTGTACAACAAAGAAGCCTACCAGACGGTTATTTTTTTAACAACGTTCAACATCTACAGGTTGCCTTTCTTCATTTCATCAACAGCAAAGTTAGCAGCCCGGGCTGTTAAGGTCATGTAAAGAATAGACGGGCTTTGGTTTCCGGTGCTCGTCATACAGGCTCCGTCTGTCACAAAAACATTTTTACAATGATGAAACTGATTCCATTTATTCAGCAAGGAAGTCTTTGGATCATTTCCCATACGGCAGCCACCCATCTCATGTATATCAAGGCCTGGTGCCTGGTGTGAGTCCCAAGTAGATATATTTTTGCAGCCCGCCTTTGTCATCATCTCCTGGCATTGCTCAAGAAAGTCTTTCACCATTTTATCATCGTTATCATCGTAATCTACGGACGTGATAAGAAGAGGCATGCCCCATTGATCCTTTTCTGTTTTGCTCAGGCGTATATGATTTTTTTCTTTTGGGATAGTTTCTCCTTGCATGTACATATACAAATGCCATTCGCCCGGAGTTTGGATCGCATTTTTTAAATCAGCACCACAGAGGGTTTCCATTTCTGAATCTTTTCCTTTTGCACGATGCGCCCCGGTAAAAGTTGTGAAGCCACCCACGTAGTCCGTGTCTTGTTTTTTTAAGTTTCTGTAATTCGCAATGATAGGCTCTGTCGGATTTCTTCCGAAATAATATTTGTCCTCAAACCCGTCAATTGTAGAGGTCATACCCGCGCGATAGTTATGGAAACCTAAGAATTTTCCCAGTAAGCCACTAGCATTTCAACATCCATTAGAAACACGCGAAACGGTTGAGTA
>CAZNCO010000727.1:0-2559 GCA_964571345.1 uncultured Ohtaekwangia sp. | reverse complement strand
TGTTATAAGTATGGTTCACTTGAATCTCTTCAATCTTGCCATCGCTGTGATGGATAACGAGTGTCAGCGGCTTTTCAGGAGAGAACGACATTAATCCTTTGATGTCAAAAATATCGTCTTCACGAATTTTGTCGTAGTCAGCTTTATCGGAAAACGTCAATGCCAGCATTCCCTGTTTTTTCAGGTTGGTTTCGTGAATGCGTGCAAACGACTTTACCAGAATAGCACGAACACCCAAATGGCGAGGCTCCATAGCAGCGTGCTCACGTGAAGAACCTTCACCATAGTTTTCGTCACCTACTACAATAGAGCCAATGCCGGCAGCTTTGTAGGCGCGTTGAACTTTTGGTACTTCATCATAATGACCAGAAAGCCCATTGCGCACACTGTTAATAGAGTTATTGAAGAAATTCGTAGCGCCAATCAATAAGTTGTTGGAGATATTGTCGAGGTGGCCACGATACTTTAACCATTTACCTGCCATGGAAATATGATCGGTAGTACACTTGCCTTTCGCTTTGATCAGCAAACGAAGTCTAAGCAGGTCTTTTCCTTCCCACGCGGCAAAAGGCTCAAGCAATTGCAAACGGTCAGAGCTTGGGTCTACTTTCACTTCTACCTTGCTGCCGTCTTTAGCAGGCGCCTGGTAACCTGGATCTTTTACATCAAAGCCTTTTTTAGGAAGTTCGTCTCCTGAAGGAGGATCAAGCTTTACAGTTTGTCCTTGTTCGTTTACAAGTGTATCCGTTAATGGATTGAAGCCAAGGTCACCGGCAATAGCTAATGCCGTTACTAACTCAGGCGAAGCCACAAATGCATATGTGTTTGGGTTGCCATCGTTACGTGATTGGAAGTTTCTATTGAAAGAGTGAACAATTGTATTCTTTTCCTTTTTGTCGGCTCCCACACGATTCCACATACCGATGCAAGGGCCACACGCGTTGGCAAACACCTTTGCACCGATCTTATCAAACGTTTCGATGAATCCATCGCGCTCAATTGTGTAGCGCACCAGTTCCGAGCCTGGAGTGATGGTGAACTCCGCCTTCGTTTTCAAGTTTTTATCGGCAACTTGCTTAGCTAAGCTTGCAGCGCGTGAAATGTCTTCATAAGATGAGTTGGTGCAAGAGCCAATCAAACCCACTTCTACTTTCAAAGGCCAGCCGTTTTTAGCAGCTTCTTCTTTTACTTTAGAGATAGGGGTAGCAAGGTCTGGAGTGAAAGGGCCATTGATATAAGGCTCTAACTCGCTCAGGTTGATTTCAATTACCTGGTCGAAGTATTTCTCGGGGTTTTTATAAACCTCAGGATCTCCCGTCAAATGTTCTTTTACTTTGTTGGCCATCTTGGCAACCTCCGCACGACCAGTAGCGATCAGGTAACGCTCCATAGAACTGTCATACCCAAAAGTAGAAGTGGTTGCCCCGATTTCTGCGCCCATGTTGCAAATGGTGCCCTTGCCGGTGCAGCTCATTGAGGTAGCGCCTTCGCCAAAGTACTCAACAATAGCTCCGGTGCCTCCCTTCACGGTAAGGATTCCTGCCACTTTCAGAATGACATCTTTAGCGGAAGTCCATCCGTTCAGTTTGCCAGTAAGTTTTACGCCAATCAATTTTGGAAACTTAAGCTCCCATGCCATGCCGCTCATTACATCCACAGCATCGGCACCACCTACACCAATAGCCACCATTCCCAAGCCGCCAGCATTTACAGTGTGAGAGTCAGTACCGATCATCATTCCGCCCGGGAATGCATAGTTCTCTAATACTACTTGGTGAATAATACCAGCACCTGGCTTCCAAAAGCCAATTCCATATTTATTAGAAACAGATGCAAGGAAATCATATACTTCTTTGCTTTCTGAATTAGCAACTTTTAAGTCATCACCGGCACCCGTTTTGGCTACAATAAGGTGATCGCAATGTACGGTTGAAGGAACAGCTACTTTGGCCCGCCCTGCCGACATAAATTGCAACAAGGCCATCTGTGCGGTGGCGTCCTGCATGGCCACGCGATCTGGCGCAAAGTCTACATATGATTTTCCTCTTCCAAAGTTCTCCAGCTTTTGGTCTGTATGAAGGTGGGAGTAGAGGATTTTCTCTGAAAGAGTAAGAGGCTTATTTACCACTTTTCGTGCTTTGGCTATACGGCCAGGCATGGCAGCATATAGCTTCTTAATCATGTCTAAATCAAAAACCATAATTGTAAAGAATGAGGTTAAGGTGCTAAACTAAATAATTTATTTTACCATTCAGCGGGATTTTATACAGACTTATTCTATTCCTTCAATTTGAGGTAGTTACAACCTGCGAAACGAGGTGAAGGTTGAGGCTTTTTAAGGCCTTTGCCTGTGATAAAAATATTACTCATTGTTAGACCTGTAAATTGAGGTGAGTCAGTTTGTCTTGCAGAATTTTGAAAAAAGGAAAATATGGCGATATTTGCAGCCTGTTTTTAAAAAGTACGAATTTAAACCCAAAGAGTGGCATTAAGACCAAGTAATGACAGGCCCTTCAATAGAGGATTTAGGCCTAGAGTTGTAGAAGAACCTTACCGTAT
>CAZNCO010000726.1:0-2561 GCA_964571345.1 uncultured Ohtaekwangia sp. | reverse complement strand
GTTGAAAAGAGAGTGCGGCTCCGTTCAGTCGCACATCTGTTACTTCCATGCCAAGCCCTGCTGTATTTTTATTAGCGAGATCAAGTTCAAACTCATTGGTTGCATTTTTGAATAAGATATTTACGGTTGCTTTTCCATCGATAACATCGGTTGAATCATTTACCTCCAGGCGGAAAACATAATGTTGCACATCAATGGCTGAATTTCTTTTGTAGGGATCTTTTGCCTGCACAACGAACGAAAGCACCACCAGAAAAAGAATAGCTCTATACATAGAAGTTTTTATTTTTCACAAATGTAAAACATGTTACCTTCATAAAATTGAATTGCCTTTTTATGAAGCCTACTTTTCTGTTAACGGTTTTTCTGTGTTTTGTTGGAAATGTGTTTTCACAAAATATTCCTCCTCAATTGACAAACAAAAAATGGAATGCCTTCTGGCTTACTTCCGATGATGGCGGTGAAGTATATGGGGTTCATCACTTTCGAAAGAAGATTACACTTTCAGCAAAACCGTCTTCATTTGTTGTTCATGTTTCCGGTGACAACCGTTACAAACTTTTTGTTAATAGACAATTGGCCTCACTAGGCCCGGCCCGTGGCGACCTGTATCATTGGAATTATGAAACGGTTGACCTCGCACCTTTTCTGAAAGAAGGGGAAAATATTTTAGCAGCTGTCGTTTGGAACTTCGGGCGGGAACGTGCGTTGGCCCAAATATCTTTCCGCACGGGCTTCCTGCTGCAAGGCAATACGGAAACGGAAGAAATTGCCAACACCAATACAAGCTGGAAGTATTACCACGACAAAGCCTACTCACCGCTGAAGCCCGATCTGAATTACGTCTATTATGCGTTAGGCCCGGGTGAGCAAATTGACTACAATTTGTATCCGACAGGGTGGGAGACACGCAACTATGACGACAGACAATGGCAACAGTCAAAGACAATCTCACAGGCCTTGCCTAAAGGTGTGCACGACTGGTTTTACAACTGGATGCTGGTGCCACGGCCCATTCCGCAGATGGAGTTGACAATACAGCGGTTTCAAAGTTTGCGGGAGGTTTCGGGAGTACAGACACCAAAATCTTTCCCGGCTACCAAGTCACCTGTGACTGTCCCTGCTCATTCGAAAGTTAACATTTTGCTAGACCAGAGTTTCCTCACCAATGCTTATCCTGTTTTGAATTTCAGCAAAGGCAAGGATGCTGTTATTACCTTGCAATATGCAGAAGCATTGTTCATTGACGAAGGCACTGCAAAAAACTGGAAAGCCCAGGATCAAAAAGGAAATCGCAACGAAGTTGCAGGCAAGCGTTTTGTGGGTGTAAAAGATGAAATCATTTCGAATGGTTTATCTAATCAAGTATTTACTTCGCTTGATTGGCGCACCTTTCGCTATGTGAGATTGCATATTGAGACCAAAGATGAACCTCTCACCATTGATGATATCTCAAGCGTCTTCACTGGCTATCCTTTCAAGCTCAACGCCAGTTTGGCTTCTTCTGATCCTGATCTCGGAAAAATATTTGACACTGGCTGGCGCACGGCTCGTTTGTGTGCGGGCGAGACGTATGTCGATTGTCCCTACTACGAGCAGTTGCAATACTTTGGCGATACGCGCATTCAATGTATGATCTCATTGTATAATAGTGGTGATGATTGTTTGGTACGCAATGCGATCCGTCAGGCAGATTATTCGCGGGTAGCCGAAGGAATGACGTTGAGTCGTTATCCATCTTCATTGGATCAGCAGATACCAACATTTTCACTTTGGTGGATTGGTATGTTGCAGGATTACTTGCGCTACAAGGGTGATGTGGAATTTGTGAAGGGTTTCCTCAGCGGTGAGCGTGGCGTGTTACAATTCTTTTCACGCTATCAGCAGGCGGATGGTCGTTTGAAGGATGCGCCATACTGGGAGTTTACAGATTGGTCGGACGGAGGTGGATGGGATAGCGGTGTGGCTCCCGTGGGCGGAGATGGAAGCTCGGCTGTACTGGATTTTCAATTGCTACTTGGGTATCAGACGGCAGCGAAGCTTGAGCGTGAGATTGGGTTGAACGAGTTGGCGCAACAATATTCAGAGGCTGCATCCAAGCTGATGGAAGGAATCAAATCAGCGTATTGGGATGAAAGCAAAAAACTTTTTGCCGACACAAAAGAGAAGAAATATTTCTCGCAGCATGCGAATACGCTCGCGATTCTCACAGAGACAGTAAAGGGAACCGATGCTACTGACCTGATGAAAAAGGTCCTGAACGACACGTCTCTCACGCAAGCAACTATTTATTTTAAATACTACGTAAACCAGGCGTTGGTTAAAGCTGGACTTGGCGATTTATATCTTGATCAACTCGGCATTTGGAAGGAAAACCTGAAGATGGGCATGACAACCTGGGCCGAGATGAGCGATGTGAACCGATCGCGTTCTGATTGTCACGCGTGGGGCGCAAGTCCGAATATTGAGTTTTTTAGAGTGGTGCTCGGGATCGATTCAGATGGAACCGGGTTCAAGAATGTTCGTATTGAACCTCACCTGGGTACATTGAAGGAAGTATC
>CAZNCO010000725.1:0-2563 GCA_964571345.1 uncultured Ohtaekwangia sp. | reverse complement strand
GAGGAATAATCGGTGTAGTGTTGGGATCAGGGATGGCTGTAGGTATTTCGAAGTTGGCGCAGATACCTACGGTAATCAGTTTTGCTTCTATCGTTCTCTCTTTTGGAGTCGCAGCTTCGGTAGGTCTTGTATTTGGAATTGCACCCGCACGGAGAGCCGCTCAACAAGATCCCATCGCATCCTTACGCTATGAATAGATTTATATTGATTTTTATTTTGCTGGCGATGATTAATTCGTCTGTGTCTGCACAAAATTCCTTTAGTCTTGTAGACGTGATTCAAAGGGCACAAAGCCAGTCACCCACTTTTAAGGTTACAGAAACACGTCTGCAAAATAGCTATTGGCAATACAGAACCTATCGAACAAATTATAATCCGCAGATAAGGCTGAATAACCTTAATGCAGGAACGATTTATACAAATACCATTAACCCAATCCGGCAGCCTGATGGTTCGCTGAAATATCTGCCGCTAAACCAATTTAACCCTGGATTTAATCTTGGATTACTGCAGCCTATTCAATGGACGGGTGGAACGATATTTTTGAACTCAGGCTATAACTATTTTAATAATATTGCTGCGGGCAGCACGCAGTGGAGTGGCACGCCCATGAATCTTCAAATTAATCAGCCTTTACTTGCTTATAATAAGTATAAATGGGATAGGCAGATTGAACCAATAAAATACGAGCAATCCAAACGCGATTATGCAGAGGGCATGGAACAGATCGCCAAAGATGCCTCTAACTATTTTTTCACGGTGTTGCAGGAACAAGTGAATTTGCAGATAGCAAAATTCAATCTCGCGAATAATGATACTATTTATAAAATAGAAAATGGGCGATATAATATCGGAACAACCTCAGAGGACAAATTACTTCAGGTTGAGTTGCAGCTGCTGCGTTCAAGGCAGGATGTTGCGCAGGCGAATCTTAATTTGCAACAGGCAAGTCTTGGTTTGCGCACGTACATGGGTATACGAAATGGCGAAACCTTTGAATTAATTATGCCTGACTCTATTCCAACATTCAAAGTTGACGAAGAGGAAGCTGTGGAGTTTGCAAAGAAAACAAGATCAGCTTACATTGCTTTCGAACGGAGAAAACTTGAAGCGAAAAGTGCAGTCGCCCAAGCGCGGGGTGGGCTTTATAATGTTTCAATCAATGCATCTTATGGACTTAACAATGTTGGAGCAAGCCTGAGCGATCTTTATCAAAATCCATCGCGGCAGCAGTTTGCCAATATTTCCGTAGATATTCCGATTGTAGATTGGGGGAGAAGAAAGGCAGTGATGCAATCAGCTTACGCAAATAAAAAGCTTCAGGATTATTTGATCGCACAGGATGAAGTATTGTTTGAGCAAGAAATTTTAACACTGGTTCGCCAGTTTGAAATGCTTCATTTGCAAATTGAAATAACTAAGAAGTCTGATGAGGTTGCTTTACAAAGATATAAAGTAGCTCAAAATCGTTATTTGATTGGTAAAATTGATATTACCAACCTTAATATCGCATTGACGGAAAAAGATAATGCCAAGCGCGGCTACATTCAAGCCTTGAAATCATTTTGGTCTTCCTACTACGATTTGAGAAGGCTTACACTTTATGATTTTGCGGAAAGAAAATATTTGTACAATCCTTTTCAAGAAAACTAAAACCACTGCGGGGAAGACCATACAAAGTATCCGTAAAAGGCAAATCGGATAATGCGCGAGATGCAGATCAGAAGAAAGTTTCTGAAATTCAAATTGACTGAGCCAGCCATCATGCAAGTAGCAGAAAAGGGAACCGGTGTGACAGCACCCACTAAAACAAGGTAACCGCCAAATCGCTTTAACTGACGATCATACTGTTGTAAATACTTTGCGTGAATCTTTTTGTACAACTCCGTTTTGGAAAGAAACTTTCCTATGAAGTAGCCCAATACGCCAGCAGCATAGGAGATAAGCGTGAGAATGGACAAGTTGAAAATGTATTCCGATAAAATACCTTTCGTTTGCCAGATCAGCATAAAAATTTCCGGAGGCAAAATTCCAAATACTATTTCGGATACTGTGAATACACTCAGGAGTAGCGGCATATTATCACCCAGCTGAGTGATCTCCTGCTTGTAGAAATCGAGCTCACCCTTCACCAAAATGTAAGCGGTGATAATCACCACAAACCAGGCAAGCCCTTTGGTCAGATTCTTCAACAAGAAGCTTGATTTGCTCTCCTCTTTCTCTTCCATAAAAATTATCTGATCGGGTATCGGGTGAAAGGTTTTGTCTCGTCAAAAAGCTTGCGATAAGTCACGTGTTTTTTTACAATCGTTGTATTAATCTGTTCGCACACTTTAATCATTTTCGTATTGAAGTCACCAATCCAATTGAGTTCAAAATCTTCATACCTTTTCATCGGGTAATGTACTTTTTTCCAGGCTTCAATGATAGCGCCATCTACTCCCTTGCCCTGATGCCCAGGCACCACACCGAATAAAACTCCAAAAGCTTTGCGATTGGTCTTCCTCCATTTATACCATAAGAACTTGAGCTTCCCAATAAGATTCAAGTTACCGTTCAAGTG
>CAZNCO010000724.1:0-2577 GCA_964571345.1 uncultured Ohtaekwangia sp. | reverse complement strand
TTCCAGGCAGTAACAATATGTCTTCTCGAATCAGGTTTCTTTTTAATCTGATCTATAAGCTTGGTGATCTGATCTATCTTCTCTCCATTGCGCCCCGGCCATGATCTCCATTGATATCCGTAAACAGGTCCAAGGTTTCCTTCCTTATCAGCCCATTCATCCCATATCGACACTCCATTATCTTTCAGGTATTTGATGTTGGTATCCCCTTTCAAAAACCAAAGCAACTCATAAATAATTGACCGCAAGTGCAACTTCTTGGTAGTTACCAATGGAAAACCATCTTGCAAATTGAATCTCATCTGATATCCAAAAACAGAGATGGTGCCCGTGCCGGTTCTGTCAGTCTTCTCAGTACCCTGTTCCAGAATATGCTTGAGTAAATCGTGGTATTGCTTCATACGGTCATTTAACAAAAATCAAAGTTATTAATTCCTCCAAAATGATTTTTGATTTCTCTTGGTAAAAAAATATGCGGTAACTTTCAAATATGAAAAGTACTCAGCCAGACGATCTTACCGCATTTTGGTCAATTGAAAAATCAAGTCTTCTAAATGCGTTATCAAGCTCCGAAAACGGGCTTACAGAAGGAGAAGCGAAGAGTAGACTAAAAAGAGACGGCTATAACAGCTTAAAGGAAATTGAGAAGCCATCTTCATTCTTGTTGTTTTTAAATCAATTTAAGAGCCCGATTACCCTCATCTTAATTTTTGCAGCCCTCCTCTCCCTTTCTCTTGGCGATTTTGTAAACACAAGTATCATTTTGTTCATCATTGTTGTAAGTGCTACGCTTTCTTTCTGGCAAGAGTCGGGCGCGCGTGGAGCGGTGGAAGATTTGCTGTCGATCATCAAAATAAAATCATCCGTAATCCGGGAAGGAAAAACGCGCGAAATTCCCGTTGAAGAAGTAGTGAAAGGCGATGTAGTATCGCTCACCGCAGGTGATGTGGTGCCGGGTGATTGCCGCATTCTTCAATCCAAAGATTTGTTTTTGAATGAAGCTTCCCTGACGGGTGAGACATTCCCAGTTGAGAAAAGTGATAATATCATTTCATCAGATGCAACTATTGCCAAGCGAAGCAATTCCCTGTTTATGGGCAACTATGTGGTGAGCGGATCGAGTGTTGCTTTGGTTGTAAAAACAGGAGTGAACACTGAATTTGGAGGTATTGCAAAACATGTAGCCTCTGTTTCGGTTGAAAATGAATTTGAAACAGGTATTCGCAAATTTGGCTACCTGCTCATGGAAGTCACTCTCCTGCTGGTAATCTCTATTTTCGCAATCAACATTTACTTCCATCGCCCCGCAATCGACTCTCTTTTGTTCTCGCTGGCACTTGCGGTGGGCTTAACACCTCAGTTGCTCCCGGCTATCATCAGTATCAACCTGGCCCACGGGGCAAAGAAAATGGCCAAGTCGCAGGTGATTGTGAAAAAACTCTCTTCGATTGAAAATTTCGGATCCATGAATGTGCTTTGTTCTGACAAAACCGGCACCATCACGGAAGGGAATGTAAACGTGAAAGACTTTTTGAATTCTGCCGGTGAAAAGAGTGAAAAGGTATTCCTGTATAGCTACCTCAACTCGTTTTACGAAACAGGTTTTAAAAACCCCATCGATGCGGCAATCTTACATTTTAAAAAACAAGATGTAGGTCATTATCAAAAAACAGATGAGATTCCCTATGACTTCATTCGTAAGCGTCTGAGCATTGTGGTAACCGATGGAAACAATCACGTGATGATTACGAAGGGAGCATTTCAAAATATAATGGATGTTTGTGCGACCGTTGAATGTTCCGATCAAAACCTAAAGTCGATTGAAGACGAAAAAGATAATTTAAGAACACAATTTGAAACACTCAGCAAACAAGGGCTTCGTGTAATTGCCATCGCCTACAAAAATCTGAGCGATGGTGGACTGATTCATCAATCATCTGAAAACTCACTCACCTTCCTGGGCTTTATTACTCTTTATGATCCACTGAAGGAAGGCATTGTTGAAACCATTCACGATTTGAAGGAGTTAGGTATTCGGTTTAAAATAATTTCTGGCGATAATTCACTGATTGCCTATGAGGTTGGGAAGAAAGTTCTTGGCCATGAGCCTGCCATGCTTACCGGAAAAGAGATGCGCGACATGAGTGGCGAGGCACTGATCCGCAAAGTGAATTCTATAGAGCTCTTTGCCGAGGTTGAACCCAATCAAAAAGAAAGAATCCTTTTAGCGCTAAAGAAAAATGGCTGCGTGGTTGGTTATATGGGCGATGGAATTAACGATGCTAGTGCTCTTCACACTGCGGATGTTGGCATTTCAGTAGATTCTGCAGTGGACGGTGCAAAAGAATCAGCCGACATCATTTTATTGAACAAAGACCTGAATGTATTAATGGCAGGCGTGAAAGAAGGAAGAAAGACATTCACTAATACACTAAAATATATTCTGATGGCCACTAGCGCGAATTTTGGAAACATGTTTAGCATGGCTGGCGCCTCTTTGTTTTTATCCTTTCTGCCGCTACTTCCTTCTCAAATATTACTCACCAATTTACTCACCGATTTGCCTGAGATGACCAT
>CAZNCO010000723.1:0-2588 GCA_964571345.1 uncultured Ohtaekwangia sp. | reverse complement strand
ATTGATCACTGGATCCTTCCGTAAGGTGGCCGTGCGTTTGAATATGCACATAGTACGACATCGCCACATCCATCTCAGTGTTGCGCTGGGCTTGCTCAAAAGTTCGCTTAACATCCATCACCACATCTGGCGAAAGAAAGGAGCCCGCAGCACGAATCACATGAAACTCCACATCAATCCCTTTGTTTCGAAATTCTTTAGTTACACTTTGAACTTCTTCCACCTGCAGTTGATTTAGATCTCTCGCATCTGCGCAGCCAATCTGAATGTGAATTTGCTTTTCTTTAAACATTTAAAGTTGATTTAAGCGCAAAAATAGAAAATCGTTTAATGGCCAAAGTAACAAACAACAGAAAGATGCGGGAAGCATTGAACAAATTTCTAATTAGAAAATTATTAGAAATCATCTAAACCCGCGAAATTGTTTCATCTAAGTTGTAGATCATTTGAATTGTTTGAATTAATGCAGCAAGGGTAACAACATCAGAATTTTGTTCATGCTTGTATTCCCCTACTTCGATAATCTTCTTGGCTTTAGTAGGATTGGCAGAGAAAATATTCTTTTCCATGTCAAAATAAGATCGCACGATTTTCATTTCGTCAGAGGTCGGCAGGCGGCACAAAATACTTCGAAAGGCCTTTGCAATTTTCTCTTCTTCGTTTGATTTCTCTAGCATAAGGCGTTCTCCAAACACCCGGGCAGATTCAAGCATTGTTGGATCGTTCATCAGCACCAAAGCCTGCAAGGGTGTGTTGGTGCGGGTTCGTTTTACTTCGCACTGATCACGGTTACTCGCATCGAAGATCAGCATACCCGGAGGTGGTACAGTTCTTTTAATAAACGAGTACAAACCTCTTCGGTATAGCTTATCGCCATGATCCTGAACATAACGCGCCAACACACCACGTCCTGAAGTACTTGATTCCCAAATGCCAGCAGGTTGATAAACTTTTGAACTAGGACCTCCGATTTCTTTTACTAATAATCCGCTGCTGGCAAGAAGCAAGTCGCGAACCTCTTCTGCCGTAAATCTCAGACGCGATGCACGTGAAAGAAAAATATTCTCAGGATCTACGGCTCTCTTGTGCTCATCAGCGACAGCCGACTGCCGATAGGTGGCAGACATCACAAATTGTTTGAGTAAACGCTTCACGTTCCAGCCGTGCTCAACAAAATCAATAGCCAGCCAATCCAATAATTGCGGATGCGAGGGCATTTCTCCTTGCATACCAAAGTCGCCAGCAGTTTTTACAAGCCCCCGTCCAAAAAATTCTTGCCACATGCGATTTACAAAAACACGCGCTGTAAGTGGATTCTTGCTGTCGATAAGCCATTGTGCAAGTCCAAGCCGGTTGGGTTTATATACAGTAGTGTCAAAACGCATGATTGATTCCGGTAGTCCAACTGTTACACGTTCTCCAGGGGCATCATAGACACCGCGCTTGAGAATGTAGGTTGGTCTTCTCCAGGAGCTATCTTTCATCACCATCACGGGCACATCCACTGTGTCTTTCTTATTGATGAAATTCAAAATTCCCTTCACATCTTCATTTGTGATTTTTATTCGTGGCGGATCGGCCAATGAGGCCAGCGAAATGTCGCCCACCAAACCTTTTTCACGAACCTGATTAAAAAAAGCAAACGTACTGTAATAACTTTTCTGTGAGATCGGATCGTACTTATGATCATGGCATTTCGCACACTCAAAGGTTAACGCCAGAAAAGCCTTGCCGAAGGTATTGGTTCGATCAGTCACATATTCCAGGCGATACTCTTCATCAATCACGCCACCTTCTTGCGTAATTTTATGATTGCGATTAAAACCTGTTGCGAGAATTTGTTCTTTCGTTGGGTTCGGCAAAAGATCACCGGCAAGCTGCCATGTAATGAATTGGTCGTATGGGTAATTCCTATTGAAAGCGTGTATTACCCAATCTCTCCAAGGCCACATTGTTCGGTAGCCATCATCCTGGTAGCCATGCGAATCGGCATAGCGGGCAATGTCCATCCAATATTGGGCCATGCGCTCGCCATACTGCGGCTTCGCGAAAAGTTCGTCAACCATTTTTTCATATGCGTTCGCGGAAGCATCATTCAAAAACTTTTCTTGCTGCTCTACCGAGGGAGGCAAACCCGTAACATCAAAACTTAAGCGCTTCAGCAATCGCTCTTTGTCGGCTTCTTCATTGGGCTCCAGTCCTTCCTGCTCCATACGTGCCAATGTGAACCGGTCAATTTCATTCACCGGCCACTTATCGTTATCAACTGCTGGCGGTGTAACTTTTTTTGGCGGAATGAAAGCCCAATGTGGTTTGTATTTTGCGCCCTCGTCAATCCATTTTTTGATGAGCGAGATTTCGACCTCATTCAATTTAAGATTTGAATTGGGAGGCGGCATTACTTCAGAAGTATCCGCAGAAGCGATGCGAACAAAAACTTCACTTTGATCAGCATGTCCCGGAACAATCACATGCTTAGATGCATTGTCTTTCAGGGCTGCATACGCACCTTCAGGAGTATCTAGTCGGAGATCTGATTTGCGTTGCTTGGCATCCGGGCCATGGCATTTGAAACAGCGATCTGACAA
>CAZNCO010000722.1:0-2590 GCA_964571345.1 uncultured Ohtaekwangia sp. | reverse complement strand
ACCATCGTAAAGCAGCATTGGTGCAATTCATCAAACACATTTTAGGCATTGAGCAATTAGAAACCTTTGCCGAAACAGTTACCAAAGCATTTGATGATTTTATTACCAAACATAGTTACCTCACCAGTCGCCAACTGCAATTTCTTGACCTGCTCAAAAACTTTGTGCTGGAAAAAGGTGATGTAAGCAAAAGAAACCTGATTGAATCTCCATTCACAATGATTCATCCCGAAGGAATAAGAGGAATATTCAATCAAAAAGAAATTGACGAAATTCTAAGTTTAACTCAACAAGTATTAGCAGCATAAAATATTTGCAAAATGAAAAAGGAAACGGACATTAAAATATTTGAAGACAAAAAAGTAAGAACCCTTTGGGATGCAGAGGAGGAAAAATGGTATTTATCAATTGTAGATGTGATTGCTGTTTTAACCGACAGTCCTAATCCAAGAAAATATTGGAGTGTGCTGAAAACAAGGCTGAAAGCAGAAGGAAGTCAGTTGGCTACAAATTGTAGTCAACTGAAAATGCAATCAGCTGATGGCAAATTTTACCTGACTGATGTTGCTGATACCGAACAACTATTTCGCCTCATTCAATCCATACCATCGCCAAAGGCAGAGCCATTTAAACTTTGGCTGGCAAAAGTAGCTGCTGAAAGATTAGACGAAATGCAAGACCCTGAACTCACTATTGACAGGGCTTTAGAACAGTACCTGAACCTGGGCTATTCAGAAAACTGGATTAACCAGCGGTTGAAAAGTATAGAGATAAGAAAAGAATTAACGGACGAATGGAAAAAGCGGGGATTGAAAGAAGGTGTGCAGTTTGCAACATTAACCGACATCATCACCAAAGCTTGGGCAGATAAAACCACGAAAGAATACAAAATCCTGAAAGGGTTGAAGAAAGAAAACCTGCGGGACAATATGACGAATACCGAACTTATCTTAAACATGCTGGCCGAAGCATCTACAAAAGATATTTCTGCAGCTACCAATCCTGAAACTTTTGAGGACAGTAAGAAAGTAGCCAAACAAGGCGGCAACGTAGCTAAAGTGGCAAGAAAAGAACTGGAAGCAAGAACAGGCAAAAAAGTAATTACATCACTCAATGCAAAATCAGTTTTGCAATTGAAATCATCTGATACAAAAAAGAAGAAAAAATAATGCTCCAAAACAACACTACACTAAAATCTCTCATTGATAAACTCTGGCAGAACTTCTGGGAAGGTGGTATTGCCAACCCATTAACGGCTATTGAACAAATTACCTACCTCATTTTTATGAAACGTTTGGACGATTTGGAAGCCAAACGGGAAAGAGATGCGGAGTTTACAGGTGAAAAATATACTTCACGGTTCAAAGGAAAATTTAAAGTTCCCGGTAGCAACGAAGAAGTAAATAAAAATGAACTGCGTTGGAGTGCTTTCAAACACAAGCCTGCGGATGAAATGCTTTTGCATGTGCAAATGAAAGTGTTTCCGTTTTTGAAAGACCTGAACGGAGAAACTTCGCCATTTACCAAACACATGGCAAATGCCGTATTCATTATGCCAAAAGCAAGTTTGCTGGTTTCGGCCATCAACATTGTAGAAGATATTTTTAAAGAAATTGAAAAAGATGCCACCGAAGGCGGACATGCTTTTCAGGACATACAAGGCGATGTGTATGAAATGCTGTTGAGCGAAATTGCAACGGCAGGAAAAAACGGACAGTTCAGAACACCAAGACATATTATCAAACTGATGGCTGAATTGGTTGCTCCGCAATTAGGTCAACGCATTGCCGACCCTGCCTGCGGAACAGGCGGTTTCCTGTTAGGCGCTTATCAATATATTCTTACAGATTTGGTAAGACAAAAGGATAAAAAGAAATTAGCGAAAGACGAAGACGGTTTTGAACGGGCGGCTATTAGTGCGGTACTTACACAAAAAGTAAAAATCATTCTTGACCAAAGTTTTGTCGGGTATGACATTGACACTACGATGGTGCGTTTAGGTTTGATGAATATGATGATGCACGGTATTGATGAACCCAAGATTGATTACAAAGACACATTAAGTAAAACTTACAACGAAGACAGCCAGTATGACATCATCATGGCGAATCCGCCATTTACAGGCAATATTGACAAAGGCGATATTAACGAAGGGTTGAAACTGCCGACAACAAAAACCGAATTGCTTTTTGTAGAACGCATTTTTAATATGCTGAAAATGGGTGGAACAGCAGCAGTGATTGTGCCAAGTGGTGTGATACAAAATTCTGGAAAAGCATTTGAAGCCCTAAGGAAACTCATTATTGACAAAGCAGAACTGAAAGCTATAATTGCTGTTCCAGGCGGTGTATTTAAACCTTATGCAGGAGTAAGCACAGCCATTTTGATTTTTACAAAAGGCGGAGAAACAAACAACGTTTGGTTTTACGATATGCAAGCCGATGGCTACACCTTAGATGATAAGCGAAATAAAATTACAGATAGTGATTTGCCTGACATTGTGCAACATTACAAAAGTAGAGATGCCAAGAAAGACACCGACCGAAAACAGAAATTCTTTTTCGTTCCGAAAAAGGAGATTGTTAACAAT
>CAZNCO010000721.1:0-2590 GCA_964571345.1 uncultured Ohtaekwangia sp. | reverse complement strand
ACATTGTAACGGACGTCGATGCTCAAGGTCAAAGGGTCAGTGTTAGCCAACACCTACTGATTAATTCATCGCTTCTAGCTGATATTTAATCGGCAAATTAGGCTACTGGTACGTTCATATTAAATTTTCGCAAGACGCAAGTGATCGAATTGCGTAGAAGGATTTATTCCGGTTAATGTTTCATCAACCAAAAATTTTATGCATTTAATCGCGGTATTGTTAATAGGTGGCGCAGCCGGTTGGCTTGGGAGTATAATTTATCGTGGCAGTGGCCTTGGACTTTTTGGAAATATAGTGATTGGTGTAATGGGAGGTTCGTTAGGTTATTGGCTACTCGGCCAGTTAGGAATTTATCTCGGCAGAGGTTTGGTAGCCACTATTCTTACCAGTGCCATCGGTTCTGTCATCATTCTTTTTCTTGCACAGCTAATTATAAGAAAAAAGTGAACGGTTCGGATCCTATTCCGTGGAGGAAAAGTCGCTTTATCGTGTCGGTCATCGTGTACACTTTACTAATCATGATATGAAAAGGAATAAATTGTTTTTTATTGCGTCAGTGCTGTTGTTATTGTCGGCTACAGCATTTGGTCAAAGTCCCTTGCCATTGGGTAAATCTCAATTAAACGTAGGGCTTGGCCTGTCGGATTGGGGCGTACCCATATATATAGGACTCGATCATAGCGTTCACAATGATATCACGATCGGAGGAGAACTTTCCTATCGGGCATATTCTGATAATTGGCGAAGTATTTATTATCAACACAACATTCTGGGGTTATCCGGCAATGGTAATTACCATTTCAATAGTCTGATCGGTATTCCAAGAAACTGGGATTTTTATGCGGGCCTGAATCTTGGTTTTTATATATGGTCATCTTCGCCAGATACGTATGGAGGAAGCCATAGTTCCGGCCTCGGGTTAGGCGCACAGGTTGGCGGACGTTATTATTTCACAAACAAAGTAGGAGTAAATCTTGAGTTTGGCGGAGGAAATGCTTTTTCCGGTGGCAAGTTTGGACTTACGATCAAGTTGTAAACTCTTGGGACAATTAACTGTAAGGCCATGCTCTATTTTGCTTCCGTGGATTTATTAGTTAGCATTGCGAAAAATCCTAAACGGAATGAAAGCACTTACTACTTTTTTGATTTTATGTTGTTGGGTTGTAACTGGTTTTGCCCAAACACCGGGCGTGAAGGGAAGCAACTCTGATACTACTTTCATTTCGTATCCGAATCAAAAGTTTGAGATTCCGCAAAAGCACTCCTATCATCAAACGCTTACGCTTAAATTATTTTTATCACAGGCAAACTTTGACGGGAAACTCAAGAGGCAAGACAACGGAACTTCTGACGTAAAACTTACTTTTGAACAAGCCCTTGAAGTCATCAAAAAAATAGATCAGTTAACCTTGAGTATTCCCAAGATCGTCTATCTCGTGGGGTGGCAATATAATGGCCACGACTCAAAGTATCCCGCGTTCTTTGAAGCAAACGAGCGACTAAAAAGAAAAGGCGATGCTAACGCGATGCAAAGCTTGCGGTGGCTAATGCATGAAGCAAAAAAATATCACACTACGGTGAGCGTGCATATCAATATGTTTGATGCGTATAACGATAGTCCGATTTGGGAAACATATGTAAAAAATAATATTGTTGCGCGCAATGCAGATGGCACCTTGCGGGAAGGAGAGTGGGGCTGGCCCATTAGTTATGCACAGGAATGGAAGACGGGATTCACCCAAAAGAGGATTGATAGTCTTTGCAAACTGCTTCCTTTGAAAGACGCGGGCACGGTTCACATTGATGCGTTTCACACTTGGCCACCAATCCCCTCATACGATAAAGAAGGAAAATTCTTTCTGGATTTTTCGAAGAGTGTTACGAGTCCTTATTTGTCATTCACCGTTAGTGATGAAACAGAGGCGCAACGAAATATTTATCGATACTGGGCATCCAAAGGGGTGGATGTAACCTGTGAAGGCGCAACCTTTTTGCGAGAGTCAGCTTTTGATGGATACCAGCCAATGGCTTGGTGGTTTACAGGGTATGAAAATTATCTCCGCTGGCCAGCGTCACTTTATTGTGGGGGTTATGATCGTACGGAGTGGGGAAAATTGTTTGGCACCAGCATGCATGGCGAGGATGTGATCTCACAAGATTCTGAAAAATTATCTGGATTTGCAGAACAGTTTTGCACCCGCACTGCAGTTTGGTATTACCTCAACAGATTACAAAGAAAATATGTAGTACAAAATAATGAAGTGAAAGCTGTGCAGTTTTCCGATAATGTAAAAACTCAGATAGAAAATAATCATTATTCGGTTAAGCAGGGAAATGTTGTTCTGGTTGATAACGAAAATGTCTTTATTCCGGCCTTGTGGCTAAAAACAAAGTCAATTCTGGCATTTAGTAAAGAGGGATATCTGAACCGGGAGTGGAAATTGCCTGACGATTGGCAGAGGATAAAGAAAATTACGCTCTTCGAAATTACAACGGCTGGCAAGAAGAAAATCAAATCCGTTGACTTGAAAGACCAAACATTAACATTGTCTCTTGAGAAGGATCAAATGATCTTAATAGAGTCTCAGAA
>CAZNCO010000720.1:0-2597 GCA_964571345.1 uncultured Ohtaekwangia sp. | reverse complement strand
GTGTATAGAAGTACACTCCGCTTGCCAAACCTGTTCCATCGAACTTGACGTTATAATTTTGAGCGGGCTTGAAGCCATTGAGCAGCGTGACAACTTCCTGTCCTAGCATGTTATAGACTTTCAAGCTGACGTTTCCAGCTTTCGGGATCGAGAAGCTGATAACGGTGCTCGGGTTGAATGGGTTCGGGTAATTCTGCTGCAACCGGAACTGCTGGGGAAGCTCTTTGCCGTTGTTAACAGCAAGAATCTTTTTTCCCGTCAAGACGCTGTCAATGTAACTCAGTTCACCACTTTCTTGAGCTTTCCACGTTGCATACGTAGTTGGGAACCAGTCTAAGTCGCCTACGGGGAAACCACGAAGTCCCGCAGTCAACAAACTAGCGTCGGTATAGGAAAGATCAATAGGAATGGGCCAATCAGCGTAAATGAAATTTGTAGCTTCTGCATTACTCGATTGACGCCAAGAAGCCAATGGAGTTCCGTAGGATGTGTCAACTGCTGCTATTGCATAGGCTTTTATTGTTGCAAGCTGAGTTGTAAACAAAACATCAGTCTTCTTAAAAGCAGGATATTTGCTCGGCAGAATCCAATTACGACTTACAAGCTTAGGATAAGTCGCATCATCAGCAAATAGGGAAGCAGTCCTTGTGTTCATTGGAATCATCTGGGAGACCCACTGTGTAGTGTTATCTACTTTATTAGAATTTAATGTTGAAACGATATCAGAAAGAGATGGATCCCAATAAGCTAAGTTTGCGTCAGCATAAAAGCTTTTACCGTTTGCGTTGAAAGCAGAGTCAACGCGTACATTAACAAGTCCCATTGGGAGTTGATCCATATCAACTTCACCTGCATCAGCACTTGTAAGGACAGGGGAATAGCCTTGTAACTGGACATTTACAAAGATATTATTCGTGACGCTCATATTCGTCTGATCTCCGTTATTCATCATAACGAAGCCGGAGTTGTCGATAAAGTCATTGTGATTGAAAACCACTTTGTCAACCGCAACCCCAAATCTAAATTTGTACAAAGTACCCTGTACATTCACATGTGTATTGTTTTCAACAAAAAGAGTATCCTGGCGAACAACGCCGGTGGCATTGAAATCTACAACACCACCATTTCGACGGCAGGTGTGACCATCCAAATTTACAAAGTAATTGTTTGTGAAAAATACACTCTCGTTAGCGGGAGGACCTCCAACAAATGTCCACCAAGTATGCTCCATAATGGAGTTATCTACTTGAAGCCTCATATCGGGTCCACCAAAATTGAAGAAGGCCCATCCTCCGTTGTTGCCGGAAGAATTGCCTATTTCAATAGCAACGTTTTTAATAAGCAGGTCTTTATTGATGTTTATGCCTCCAGTAGTATTAACGTTTGTGGCATACGAACCCGAAATAATCGGCGGTGCAAGAGTACCTTTGCTTGCTACTTTCAAAGAAGTTTGTGTCTGTCCCATAATAATGGTCCTGTATTTGGAAGAAGTTACAGGATTATTTACGGACGAGTAAATTCCGTTGTTTTTTAGCACATACACACGGCCTGCGGGAGCCAAACTATCTGAAGCCATGAGAAGATACAGAGTATTCGTACTACCGAATTCGAGATCATCTTTTACTACGAGAGTGTCGCCGCTTTTGCTCGAGACATACTGCTGGTCTTGGGCAAACACTGACGGCACAAGAATAAGAAAAAGCATGCTGAAAATTAAAGCTATACTTTTCATTTTAAAACTCCTTAGGTTAGTTATTGTTAGATAATTTTTTGTAAAAAGACACTATTAGTTCTTGTTCAAAAATTCTTCTGCACCTCCTTCTTTTAAACGCAACAGTAATAGAATAGACCATTTTAAAAAGTATACCTCAAATTCAACTGGAATTCCGTCGGTGAATATAAAACTGAGACTAAGTTCTTAGTTATTGGAGCACCTGGACTCGTTCTGTAATTTCGATACGTGCTTATTCCATTGTGAAAAATGTTTAATCCATTGAAAGCTATGCTCAAACCCTTAATCGGCAGATATTGTTTAAGCGTAAAATCCCATCTATAAATGTTGCCGGTAAAGGAAGATGTCTCAGGCCTATTACCTACGGTGTTCAATAGATTACCCGTCATATTAAATGATATACGACCTTGGAAGCCTTTATAGTCAACACCAAGCGCAGCGTTTAGCACATCATTTGCCTGCTGAATTAACCTTCCGACATAAACCGTATCTGCCGTAGAATATAATGAGGTTACTCTAGGCCGACCATTAACTGTATCAGTAACAGTAGTAACAGTAGGCGTAAGAATAGTGTAAGCCGTATTTGACCCTGATTTTGTATAGTTTACATCCAAGACCAGACCACCAAGCAGACCAGGCAAATACCAGAAATTTGTCTGCCAATCAATTTCAACACCTCTTACATAGCCGAGGTTCGGATTGTTTAAAGAGATAGCAACAGTTTGGCTGTTTGGTACTGTAAAACCAAATCTCTGCGACAAAAATAATGAGTCTGGGATATAGACGTCAGCGGCATATTGAGAACGATTCACATAGTAAATCGAGGTACTATACATTTGATTTTTTATTACTTTGTAGAATGCAT
>CAZNCO010000719.1:0-2622 GCA_964571345.1 uncultured Ohtaekwangia sp. | reverse complement strand
GCAACATCACAGATGTAGGGCATCTGGTGGGCGATGCCGATGAAGGCGAAGATAAAATCGGGAAGAAGGCACGCCTCGAGCAACTCGAACCCATGGAAATTGTGAAGCGCTACACGGAGGATTTTCACAACGTGATGCGCACATTCAATATTCTGCCTCCAAGCATTGAACCCTCAGCAACAGGACACATTGTAGAGCAGATCAACATCACAAAGAAATTAATAGACCTTGGTCTTGCATACGAAGTGAATGGCTCTGTTTATTTCGATGTAAAAAAATACAACAACTCACATCATTACGGAATTCTCTCTGGGAGAAACATCGAAGAGCTGATGGAGAGCGGTCGCGATCTGGACAGCCAGGATGAAAAGCGTGAGAAGATTGACTTTGCACTTTGGAAAAAAGCAGCACCCGAGCATATCATGCGCTGGCCATCACCCTGGGGCGATGGATTCCCCGGCTGGCATATTGAGTGTACTGTGATGAGCACAAAATATTTGGGCGAGACCTTTGATATTCATGGTGGTGGAATGGATTTGAAATTTCCACATCACGAGTGTGAGATCGCGCAGGCAACGGGTGCAAATGGAAAATCTCCGGTGCGCTATTGGATTCACAGCAACATGCTCACCGTAAACGGACAGAAGATGAGCAAATCGTTGGGTAATTCATTTTTACCTTCTGAATTATTCACCGGAAGTCATCCGTTGTTGCAAAAAGGTTATAGCCCGATGACCGTGCGTTTCTTTATGTTGCAATCGCACTACAGCAGCACGCTTGATTTTTCGAATGAAGCTCTGAACGCTGCCGAGAAAGGTTTTAAGAAATTGAGCAATGCACTGTCACTGATCAAGAAATTAAATCAGGATAAAGTTGAGAATTCAAATACTGAGTTGAACAATCAACTCACAACACTTGCCGATGATTGCTTCAAAAACATGAGCGATGATTTCAATACCGCCAAGACACTCGCAGTACTGTTTGAAATGGCTTCGCGCATCAACGACATGAAATCCGGCAACATTAAGATTTCAACCATCAGCAAAGAAGCCTTCGATCATTTCAAGTCCACTTACGTGGGAATGATGGAAGAAGTATTGGGCTTGAAAGAAGAGGTTTCTTCAGACAATTCATTACTTGACGGAACTATCAAAGTGCTGATCGAGTTAAGAAAGAAAGCGCGCACCGACCGCAACTACGCCCTCTCCGACAAAATCCGTGACGACCTGAAAGCTATTGGGGTTCAGTTGAAAGACGGAAAAGATGGAGAGATGACTTATGAGGTGGAGTGAAATTGAAACTGGATACTAGATTCTAGATACTTGATTCTGGATTTTTACAAGCTCAAGGATGTAGCATCCAAAATCTAGTACCCAGTATCTAGAATCTAGAATCCAGCATCGAGCTTATGTTAAAAAAAATATTCATCCTTCCCATCCGCTTCTACCAGCTGGCGATCTCCCCGCATTTAGGAGCGCATTGTCGCCACACACCATCCTGCTCACAATATGCAATTGAAGCCATTCAGGAATGGGGAGTGATCAAGGGCGTTTGGCTAGGTTCGAAAAGAATTGCAAGATGTCATCCCTGGGGCACAAGTGGTTTTGATCCTGTGCCGAAGAAAGAAAAACACTGAAACACCTTCATCAGATTATCGTTATCTTTGGTTATAAATTGGCGTGAGCATATCGTTTCTGATAAAGATATTTTGCTGGGCAAACCAACCATCAAAGGCACTCGCATTTCCGTAGAGTTAATCCTTGATTTGCTTTCCAACGGCTGGACAGAGCAAATGATTTTTGAAAGCTATCCCAAACTTACGTCTGCAGATATGAAAGCAGTCTTTGCCTATTTGAAAGACTGCATGGAAAATGAACTATATCTGACATTACCAAAGAGCGCCTGATGTGACTTTCCTGGCGAACGAAAATTTCCCACTACCAAACCAAGCATTGCTCTTCTCAGAAGAGCCGGCTATGATATAGAAAGCGTTTTTGAAAAACATTCCGGGATCAGCGATCACAAAGTGACAAGCCTTGCCGAAGAAAGTCATCATATCATCTGACTTTTGATAAAGACTATGGCGAAATCATCTTCAGGCATGCATTAAAAAATCCGCCTGCAGTTGTATTTTTTAGGTTTACTGGAAACAGTCCTGAAGACGCTGGCAAATTGTTAATCGACCTGATTCAAAACAAGAAAATCCATTTAGAAAACAGGTTCACCGTAATTGATCAGGAAAATATAAGGCAAAAAGCGTATTAGGCTGTGTGCGTTCACACAATGAAATTTCGCTGATTTTTCCTTTTCCACCTGCACATTTCACCTTTGAATTTTGAATCTGCCCACCTACATTTAGCAGATAAATAAATTCTCATGGCCGATTTCCAAATAAAAAAGAATCCAAAAAAGTACGATGTAGTTATCGTGGGCTCCGGTGCTGGTGGTGGCATGGCCGCTTATGTATTATCGAAAGCCGGAGTGAAAGTCGCGTTGCTCGAAGCGGGTCCCAATTATGATCCAGCTAAAAACGTAATGCAACTCAAATGGCCATATGAGTCGCCACGAAGAGGTGCAAGCACTAAGTTTCGTCACTTTGGTGACTTTGATGCTGCCTATGGC
>CAZNCO010000718.1:0-2626 GCA_964571345.1 uncultured Ohtaekwangia sp. | reverse complement strand
TTACCTTGGCCTGTTCTGCACGGGGAGAGTGCAGGAACAGTGTAAGGAGTCCAATGCTGAACAAATGAAACAAGGACGCCACCCGGCAGCCAACCCATCGCTACCGCCCTGGCCGACAATGACGGATCGCCTTCTGTCATTGAAAAAAATTCAATGCTATTGCGAGCATCATTGTAAAATCTTCAATACCTGTTTCAACCGTATTTAATTGTCTGTATATTTTAAATGTCCCTTCGTTCCCTCGCATGGCCTTTGCGTATTATTGATAAAAAGAAACAGGCATGGCACGCATCAAAAACTCACCACTAGTCGGCCTTAGCGGAACGCTGGGCGATATGGTATTTCGTACCTTTAACGGCAGAACGTATGTTTATCAAAAGTCGGACGAGCCGCGCAAGGAAAGTGCAGCGCAGAAAAGGAACCGTGAGAAATTCAGCCTTGCTTCGCAGCAAGCAAAACAAGCGCTGCAAGATGAAACCAGACTGAAGTACTACCAGCTGGAGGCACTCCGGTTAAAATTACCGAATGCCTACACGGCTGCTTTACAAGAGATGTTGAATAGCTGATTTTACGAAGCTCCGTGAGAAATTATTTGAGCATTGTCAGCCTGAGCTTGTCGAAGGCCAACTTCATTACACGCAGATCGTAGCAAGTCAGGTTTCGGCAGGCTCAACCTGACAGCGAACTATTTTTTTGAGACAACTTATAATATAATTATCCTGGTCCCATTTCTGGTCACGATCGTGTCAGCTTTGTCATTGGTGATTGTAAAGACTTGAGGTGGGGAACTTAACCTTTGAAGTTCTTTGTCAAATGTTAATTTTTCTCTTTCCGAGCAACTCATCAAAAATGTAACAATGAGTGAGCTGAGTAGTATTTTTCGCATGTTGAATCTTTTTCTTATAATTCATTTGTCGGATGAAAGTCACATACAGAAAAATGTTGGCAACAGCTCTTTATTAATCTTTAGTCTAAACTTTCCTAAAGACATTCAAAAAACATAGTAGCTTTCATCGTTCCTGAACATTCGTGTAAATTGCGAGCTCAAGAAAAAACCATGTCACGAATATTTATCACCGGCTCCGCAGATGGGCTTGGAAGTTTAGCAGGGAGGTTGTTGATCAGTCAAGGTCATCAGGTGGTATTGCATGCCCGCAATGAACAACGAGCCAAAGAAGCCCTCGTCAAAAATCCGAAGGCTGAGCATATATTGATTGCCGACCTGTCAGACCTTGAGCAAACAAAGAAACTGGCCAGCGATGTAAACGCATTAGGCAGCTTCGATGCCATCATTCACAATGCAGGTGTGTATCAGGCATCAAGTAAATTGATTTTTACTGTCAATACGTTGGCACCCTATATATTGACGTGCCTGATTCAAAAACCCAAACGACTTGTGTACCTAAGCTCGGGCATGCATATGCAAGGCGATCCGGGTTTAAAGAACTTTGATTTGAATGCAGGCCGCATCAGTTATTCAGATTCCAAACTTCATGATGTGATACTAAGTTGTGCAGTAGCCCGAAAGTGGCCGACTGTGTTTTCGAATGCTGTTAACCCTGGGTGGGTGCCCACCAAAATGGGCGGCAGTGGCGCCCCCGATGATCTGGATGAAGGTGTGGAAACACAAGCATGGCTGGCCGTGAGCGAAGATGCCCAGGCAAAAGTGAGCGGGCATTATTTCCGAAAAAAGAAACAGACTCATCATCGACCGGAAGCGAGTGATGTTGCTGTTCAAGAAAAATTTCTTTCGCTTTGTGAGCAAGTAACAGGAGTCCTTTTTCCGGAATAGTTAACTCACGAGGAAAAAGAATTATCTAATCGAAACTAATTCATTTTAAAGCTCAGCGAATCTCTGCGTCTTTGCGCCTTTGCGTGAAATTTTTACCGCGAAGACGCAGAGTAATGCAAAGTATTGCCAGTCGTCATTTTCCGCTACGAATGTGCCTGCTTGTTTCTTTAAAATTGTAATTCCACATCACCACCAATAGGGTAGCCTGTGCAAGTAAGCACCCGGCCTTTTGCCATCTCTTTATCAAGCAGCACTTCGTTTCTTGACATCCAAACATTGCCGCTTACGCACGTGGCCGCACAGGTGCCGCAGCGTCCGGCTTCACAGCTATAAGGAAGTTCAATGTGTTGTAGTTTGGCTGTTTGCAAAATGGAGTTGGGATATTTTACCGACAGCGAAAACGTGTTGCCCTGGTAGGTGATCTGCACCCGGTGTTGGTCAGTGTCGGGTGGAAGCTCTTTTGTAGTGGGTTTGTCGGTGTTGAATAATTCGGTGTGAATATTTTCAGCAGGAATACCTTCCGTGAGCAAGGTGATCTTCGCCATCTGCATATAGTCGTGCGGACCGCAGAGATAGACGAATGCTTTTGCTTTGTTTACGAGGAGTTGCTGCATCAGTTCTGCCAACAACAATTTGCTTAATCGGGCGCGGTATAAGTTCTGGTTGTTGCTGAACAAGTAGATGATTGACACGCGCTGTAGAAATTGTTTTTCCAATGTTTGCAACTCGTCATAGAAAATGGTATCGGCCTTTGACAGGTTGCTGTAAATGAGTACAACGTTCTGCTGGTGGTGAAACAAAACTTCCTTCAATAATGCGAACACTGGTGTGATG
>CAZNCO010000717.1:0-2629 GCA_964571345.1 uncultured Ohtaekwangia sp. | reverse complement strand
GCATTCGATTTTGCATGCTACCTATCCTGCCTTCAAAGAAGAATATTTGAAAGAGAATTCATTCGAATATCCAATCTCCATCAATGGAAAGGTGCGCGCGAAAATGAACTTCGCGCTAGATATGCCAGTTTCCGATATCGAGAAGATAGTATTGGCTTCTGAAGCGGTACTAAAATGGAGCGAAGGCAAGACACCCAAGAAGGTGATCATCGTGCCTGGTAAGATTGTAAATATTGTTCTTTAAGTATTTAGGACTTAGTACTTAGGACTTTGGTGTTCGACATCAAGTCTTAAGTACCAAATGCTAACGCCTAATTATTCATCCAATTCAAATTCTGAAAGCTCTTCGTTAAGCTTCAAAACTGAAATAGCAAGTGGCGGAAGCTGCAACGTTACGGAGTAATCTTTCCCGTGATATTTTACTGGCGAGGTATATTGCAGTCCTGTGTTTAACAAACCACTACCACCGTATTTCAAATTATCAGAGTTAAAAATTTCTTTCCATGTGCCACGATATGGAACACCAACTCTGTATTGATGACGCACCTCCGGAGTAAAGTTGCATATGACGATCAACGAATCTTCTTTCATCTCCCCTTTGCGCATGAAAATCACCACACTGTTTTCCTGATCAGAATAATCCACCCACTCGAAACCACGATCCGAAAAGGCAAATTGATATAAAGCCGGCTCTGTCTTGTAAAACTTATTCAAGTCCTTCATCAAGTGCGCAACACCACGGTGAAAATCGTATTGCAACAGATGCCAATCCAAACTACTGTCGTGATTCCACTCGCCTGATTGACCAAACTCTCCGCCCATGAAAAGCAATTTTGTTCCGGGGTGCGTAAACATGTACGCATACATCAGGCGAAGATTTGCAAAACGTTTCCATTCATCGCCAGGCATACGACCAAACAATGAACCTTTGCCATGCACCACTTCATCATGAGAAAGCGGTAGCATGAAGTTCTCTGTAAAGGCATACATTATACTGAACGTGATTTCATTCTGATGATACTTGCGATAGATTGGATCATCTTTAAAATATCGAAGTGTATCGTGCATCCAGCCCATCATCCACTTTTGCCCGAAGCCAAGCCCGCCAAGGTAAGTTGGTTTTGAAACTCCCGGCCACGCGGTAGATTCTTCAGCTATTGTTACTACATCGGGATGTGTTCCGTAAACCACTTCATTAAATTCTTTCAGGAAAGAAATGGCCTCTAAATTTTCATTGCCGCCATACTCATTTGGGATCCACTCGCCTGCTTTGCGCGAATAGTCGAGATACAACATCGATGCCACGGCATCTACACGCAAGCCATCGATATGAAAACGTTCCAGCCAAAACATGGCGTTGCTAATGAGAAATGATCTCACTTCGTTGCGTCCATAATTGTAGATATAGCTACTCCAGTCAGGATGAAAGCCCTTGCGGGGATCGGCATGTTCATACAAGTTGGTACCATCAAACTTATAAAGTCCATGTGCATCGCCCGGAAAGTGAGAAGGCACCCACTCGAGAATCACTCCAATACCGGCCTCATGAAATGCATCTACCAAATGCATAAACTCTTGCGGAGTGCCGTATCTGCTCGTAGGTGCAAAATAGCCGGTTAGCTGATAGCCCCACGATCCGAAAAACGGATGCTCCATGATCGGCAAAAATTCAACGTGTGTGAAGCCCATATCTTTCACGTACTCGACCAATTCCTTCGCCATCTCAACGTACGAAAGACAGCGATTGCCTTCTTCAGGTTTTCTTCGCCAGCTTCCAAAGTGAACTTCATAAACGGAATAGGGTTTCGCTTTCCCTTCGCCATCCATTCTTTTCTTCAACCACTTTTGGTCGTTCCATTTGTAGTCATGATCCCAGATAATCGATGCCGTGCGTGGCGGTGTTTCTGCATAAAATGCAAATGGATCAGCCTTCTCTAAATATTCACCCGTATTCGAATGGACCGCATATTTATACGCTTCGCCTTTGTTCACACCGGGAAAAAATCCTTCCCAGATACCAGACTCATCCCAGCGCGGATTCAAATTGTGTTGGCCGCTTTGCCAATAGTTAAAATTTCCGATGACAGATACCGCACGCGCGTTTGGTGCCCAAACGGCAAAGTATGTTCCCGCTTCTCCTTTAAACTCAGCAGGGTGTGCTCCGAGTTTATCATACAATTTAAAGTGCTTTCCGGTGCGAAAGAGGTGAATATCAAAATCGGTGAGCAATGTAAAACTCTCTGGCATCTGAGGGGCTTCTTCCTTTTTAGTTTTTTTCATATTGATTTCTTTCTTCAGCTTTATGCTGATTACATAAATTATTTCTTCTGTTTCATTTCTTTCGCTAAAGCAAAACGACTGAGTTGATAATAAATGCCGCGCAGTGGAATGATCACCCAGTCAGGACGCCCGTTGAGCTCATAACCCAATTCGTAGATGGCTTTCTCCATCAGGAAAACGCGGAGCAAAATCTCGTTTTCTTCTGAGAGGCTCCTACCCATGCTCATGCGCTCCATGTAAGCTCCCATATAGAAGCGGCTCACATAGTGTTGCCACTGCTCGGCCCACAAGTCGAGGAACTAACGGTCTTGCACCCGCTAGTTTTCATTCAACAAGATTTTTCCAAATT
>CAZNCO010000716.1:0-2631 GCA_964571345.1 uncultured Ohtaekwangia sp. | reverse complement strand
ATCCGGAAGGAATACTTTGGTATGCGATAAAATCTTTTGATTTCAATTTTGATCAGTGCAAGCAGATCATAAACTCATTACATGGCCAGCCGGGAAAGAGTTTTTATTCTTCTGATTATGAATTGACCATTGACCGATCTGATTTAATTCTCACATCAAAGCAAAATAAATTAAACGAAGTTCTAATTGAAGAAGGGCAAAAGGAAGCCAGGCTAGGACCCGTTACGTTGAGTATTGAAATATTAAATTCGGTTTCTATATCCGGTGATCCTGCCATTGCATTGATAGACGCTGATAAAATTAAGTTCCCGCTTGTTTGGCGATGCTGGAAAGAAGGAGACTCTTTTCATCCACTTGGTATGCAGCACAAGAAAAAGGTCAGCGATTTTTTGATCGATCAGAAAATAGCAGTAAGTCAAAAAAGAAACGTTACAGTTCTTGTTTCAGGCAGTGAAATTGTTTGGGTAGTAGGGATGAGAATCGATGATAGATTTAAGATGAATTCAGACACCAAGATTTGTTTGCGTTTTTTTTTAATGAATGACCAATAGAAGACAGATCTTATTTTTTTATGAGGTTTGCTGAACTTGGTTTTACAATTCACTCCACGTAAATGTGTAAGGGTTAGTGAGAATTAAAATGTCCTAAGCAATTTTAGTAAAACGATTTTTAGGGTAATAATACCTGATAAATCCGAAATTTGATTTATCAGGTATTGATGATTAATTACTACTGGTAGGGCATTCTGAGTAGTCTATATGAAATATAAAATTTTTGTCACCCGTTTTTTCTACTCCAGGATTATTTTTGATATCAGGTTTGTAGGATGCTCCTGATCCCAAGTCAATTGCAGCTCCAACAAGACCCCACGTAAACAAGCTAAGGATAAAATTTCCTGTTCTAAAAGTTTTGTTGTATGTCACTGTTTTTGATTCACACCCTTCCTGTTTTAGGGTAACAGTAAAGGGTTGGTTGCGAGGATAAAGTCCAATCGAGGTTCCTTTTCCAATTTTGTTTCCGTTGTAGTAAATTTCTGTGTTAGGATGATCTTTTACAGCCACTGCTCCTGAAAATTTACTGCCGCCAAACATTACACCGCAGCTGCTGCAAATGAAAGATAGAAGTGTAATGGAAAATAAAACCCGTGAAAGTTGTCGCATGATTATTGATGGTTAGTGTTTAAATTTTATCAAACATAGGTTTGCCAAACATCTTTATCAACGGGGTTTTTCCCAAATATTGCGGGAAAAATCCCGAGGGTTTTCGTTGAATGATATTTTTATCTAAGTTGATTGATTTTGGTTACGTCATTGGTAGGAAAGACCGAAGCACCAACTACGAATATGATCCTATTTACGAGAAGAATACTTCACACACCCACACCTACCTGCTTTTGATCTCACAGTGACGCGAATGATTTGTGTTTAAGTGAACTTAAATGACCTAACGAATCGGGCTGCATAACAGCAGAATGCAGTCTTTGCATAAGAAAATAATTGAGTTACAAATGCTCTTTCTTGTTCTTCACAAGATCGTACATGAGCTCGCGGGCGCGATGGAGTTGCGCTTTTACGGTGCCGAGCGGTGCATCTATTTCTTCAGCGATCTCTTCGTAGCTTAATTCATGGAAATACCGGAGGCGCACAAGCTTTTGATATTTTCCCGGAAGCATGTTTACAAATACCTGGATGAGTTCTTCCTTTTGTGCGCGAATGGCTTCTTCTTGCGGGTCGAGGTTGCCCTCGTCTTTCACATCGATACTTACCGACTGGCCATCGTCATCTGTATAGGTGTTTTCGATGCTCAGCGTATTTAGCTTTTTCTTGCGGATATGATCAATCGTATTGTTGGTGGCAATGCGAAACAACCAGGTGCTGAAGGTGAAATCTTTTTTGAACCGGTGCAGACTGCGAAAGGCCTTGCTGAAGGATTCCATAGTCAGGTCTTCGGCATCGTCTACGTTGCGCACCATTTTCAGGATCATGTGATACACTGGGCGCTTATAGCGTTGCAAAAGTTTGGCAAAAGCCTTGTCGTCTCCGCCCACCGCCATGTCGATGAGACGGAAATCTTCCAGTGCTTTTGAGGAAAATCTACCTTCTTCTAACTCTTCCATTTTACCTTTTTACTTAACAATGCTTTCACACCGGTCACAAGATAGTAAAAGACATAAATAAAATCTAAAAACGGGGTTTTCCAGGGCTCAAAAGAACCGCCCAGTTTACGCGGAGCCACGTTCATCAGCGAAATCAACAAAATCCACCGGAGCATAAAAATCCCAAGTAAAATCATCCCAAAGGGTGGAATGAATGCTGCAGGAAGAGCAACAAAATAACTCAGCATCCACGAAAGTGAGAACAGCCCCAGTATGAATTTGTCGGAAACGTGATAATACTTGCCGACTGACAAGTGTCGGAGCTTTTGAGTATAAAATTCTCCCCAGGTTTTTTTAGCTTTGGATAGGGTATACGATCCGTTATCAAAACTTACTGTCGTATTTGTTTTGTTGGCGTATCGGTTTACAAACAGGTCGTCATCACCACCGGTTACTTCCAGGTGCGGATGAAATCCTTTGTTATTAAGAAACAAATCTTTTTTGTAAGCGAGATTGCGGCCAACCCCCATATACGG
>CAZNCO010000715.1:0-2632 GCA_964571345.1 uncultured Ohtaekwangia sp. | reverse complement strand
GTACTCATATTGTCGCACGTCAGCATGATGAGCGGCCGCTGCTATAAGGGCTTTTACAGCATTGACTTGATCTGCTTTATGGGGATATCCGATAGTTTCTATTTGTTTCAAGCATCCCTCAAGATAAGCTCTTTTTGAAGGTATTTTTGTCCGTGAATGACATAATTTAATGGTTTTTAACACTAAATTATGCAAATCATCTTTCTTTTCTATTTGGTAAATGGTGGTTCCATCCAGGTAAAAGTGCTCTTTTTTTCCCAAGGTATGCTTTTTACCCCAAAAGGGGGCAGAAACTATTTTTTCTCTTGCTTTTACTAAAATATGGCGATGGCCTAGCGCATGAAGTTGCTCTAGTAATTGTACAGCAAAGGGTTCTTGTCCATTGCTTCCCCTTGCAGCAGCATGACAGCAAATTAAGCTTATTTTTATGGGCTTGGCTGTGGTTGGAGTAATCTTTGTTTGAATAAATAGCTCATGCAACTGACGTGCTATTGCCTGAACTTGAACCTTAAATATCAATGAACGATCAGTTTCTAATGATTGAAGCATAGATGAGCCAGCCGAACCATGTCCGGCAATATAAACTTTTAATTCGGTATCTTCATCGATGGCTTGGCTGAAAGCCTTTTCAGATTCATTATCTTTTAAATAGCATGCTAAATTATCAACACCTATTTGTTTTTTTCTGAACCAAAAAGGTGAGGGAGTCTCTTTTGGAAAAACAGACATGATGCCTCGAGGTTGATCATGAGAGCTATATTTTGATGTTAACGTTTCATAAAGATCGCGAACATGTCTTAAAAACCAATGATCACCGATTCGAATAACCCAAACACGTCGTTTCATATTTAAGACCCTTTCGTCATACAGAGCGTCAATGTGGGTTTTTATTATACATTGATTTAAAAAAGATTATCACCTATTTATTTACATGAGCGTTTGTGTGCCCGTAAATTAAGGGGATCCAAAGTGTAGGAATGGTGATTCTGAAGAACTTACTTATCATGTATTGATTTTCTTGGTCGGGACGGAAGGATTTGAACCTTCGACCACTAGCACCCCATGCTAGTACGCTACCAGGCTGCGCTACGCCCCGAGAGCTGGGCATTTTAACAGGTTTATTTGAAATCGCAACCACAAGCACAATTGTATAGGGTAACTGCATCTAAATTTTGAACTCACCTTACGTAATACTCGTCTTTGCGAGGCGCATAGCGCCGTGGCAATCCAGTGATTTTAGCCGGGTCCCCTGAGGCCACTGGATTGCTTCAGCACGACGTGCTTCGCAAAGACGAAACTGCGTAACATGAGTTTTGAATGTTTTTAAAACCCGCACGCCGCTGCGCTCGCAAAGACAGCGTATCAAGGGGGGAAATTAAGACAATCTTACCTTGAAGATGGGCCCCGCGGGCATCAAAGCGGTGATTCGCATTTCGGAAAAGTCACAAAGATGAAGTTCTTTCGGACAAAAAGCAAGCTTGTGTTAACCCCATCTCTAAGATAGGCTTTTGAATAGGGGGTAGATATGGATATCAGTCAATTATTAGCGTTTGCTATCGAGCACAAAGCCTCAGACTTACATTTGTCGGCTGGGTTGCCGCCCATGTTACGTATCGATGGCGAGCTCAATCGCATGGAAGGCAAGGATGCGCTGACTCACGAACAGGTCTTGAAAGAAGTTTATGATCTGATGACAGATCAGCAACGCAAGGGCTTTGAAGCTGAGTGGGAGTTGGATTTTTCCATTGAAATTCCAAAACTTTCTCGGTTCCGGGTCAATGCCTTTATGCAATCACGTGGCGCAGGCGTTGTTTTTCGGGTGATTCCATCGAAGGTCCCGACCATGGAAGAACTGGGTCTTCCCGCAAATTTCAAGCGAATTGCCTCTTTCCCACGCGGACTTGTGCTTGTGACGGGTCAAACAGGCTCAGGTAAAAGTACCACGTTAGCGGCGATGGTCGATTACATCAATACCAATCGACACCAACATATTCTCACCATAGAAGACCCTATCGAATATGTGCATGTGAGTCGAAATTGTTTAGTCAATCAACGTGAAGTACATCGAGATACCAAGAGTTTTGCTGGAGCGCTGCGTTCAGCCTTGCGTGAAGATCCGGATATTATTTTGGTCGGTGAAATGCGAGATCTAGAAACCATCCGTTTGGCCATGACGGCCGCAGAGACAGGGCATTTGGTGTTTGGGACCTTACATACAAGCTCTGCATCGAAAACCATCGATCGTGTCATTGATTTGTTTCCCGCTGGAGAAAAGCCCTTATTGCGTTCCATGCTTTCAGAATCTTTGCAGGCCGTCATTTCTCAATCACTGGTTAAGAAAAAAGGCGGTGGGCGTGTGCTGGCACTGGAGGTGATGATGTGTACTCCCGCCATTCGTAACTTGATTCGTGAAGATAAGATTGCGCAAATGTACTCGGCCATTCAGACAGGTCAAAGCCAAGGCATGCAGACGCTGGATCAGCATTTGATTCAGCTGGTCAAGTCTGGACAAATTGCACGGGAAACGGCATCAGAAATTGCCGTAAATCCAGATTCACTGAGAGAGTTGTTGGGGTGAGCCTCCGTTCGACCTGAGGAGCACGCTAAGCGTTCGTCTCGAAGGCTAGATAGT
>CAZNCO010000714.1:0-2635 GCA_964571345.1 uncultured Ohtaekwangia sp. | reverse complement strand
ATGCAGAATACTTCCTTACCGTGTATGACATTGTAAAGTATGCGAGAGAGCGAGCGATACTCTGCCAGGGAAGAGGCTCGGCTGCGAACTCAACGGTTTGTTATTGTCTGGGCATTACTTCCGTAGATCCTTCGAAGTTTGATTTGTTGTTTGAACGTTTTATTTCATCGGCACGGAATGAGCCACCTGATATTGATGTTGACTTTGAACACGAGAGACGCGAAGAAGTGATGCAATACATTTACAATAAATACGGGCGAGACCGATCTGCTATTGTAGCGACTGTAACACAACTGCATCATAAAGGCGCGATACGCGATGTAGGGAAAGCGATGGGGCTTTCAGTAGATACAATCAACCGGCTTTCCGGATTGATCTGGGATTTCAGGGACGAGGGTTTTGACAAAAACAGGATCATCAGTCAAGGGATTAATCCGGATGATCCAACTATTCAAAAAGTGTTGCAACTCACCTCGGAATTCATGGGCTTTCCGCGACAACTGGGGCAGCACACGGGAGGCTTTGTGATTACGGAAGGAAAAATTTCTGATCTCTGTCCACTGTTGAATGCGCGGATGGAAAACAGGACAAACATCGAATGGAACAAAGATGACATCGAAGCACTCGGCTTTCTGAAGATCGATGTGCTTGCCCTTGGCATGCTCACGTGTATCCGAAAAGCGTTTGACCTGGCGAAGAAACATTACGACAAGCACTTCACACTTGCCAACATTCCGCAAGATGATCCGAAGGTGTATGAGATGGTAACACATGCTGACACGATCGGAGTTTTTCAGATTGAAAGCCGGGCGCAGCAATCGATGTTGCCGCGACTGCGGCCAAAATGCTTCTATGATTTGGTAATTGAAGTTGCCATTGTAAGGCCGGGCCCCATACAAGGAGACATGGTTCATCCTTACCTGCGAAGAAGAAATGGCGAAGAGCCGATCGACTATCCTTCCAAAGAGCTCGAAGAAATACTGGGTCGAACACTTGGTGTTCCCCTCTTTCAGGAACAAGCGATGAAGATCGCTATTGTTGCTGCAGGATTCACTCCGGCTGAAGCAGATCAACTGAGAAGAAGCATGGCCACCTTTAAAGTGAACGGATTGATCTCGCATTTTGAAGATAAGCTAATCAATGGCATGACGCGCAATGGATACAGTAAAGAGTATGCGCAGCGCGTGTTCCGGCAACTGGAAGGATTTGGAAGTTATGGATTTCCTGAAAGCCATGCCGTAAGCTTTGCGCTGCTGGTGTATGTTTCATCTTGGCTGAAGTGTTATTACCCTGATGTGTTCGCATGTGCCTTGCTCAACAGTATGCCAATGGGATTTTATCAGCCTGCTCAGATTGTGAGTGATGCACAAAATCATGGCGTGGAAGTGTTGCCTGTAGATGTAAATTTTTCGGATTGGGATAATAAACTCGAGAGCTCCATACACGCTTCGGGATGGGCGATGCGGTTGGGGTTCAGGCAAGTGAAGGGAATGAAGGAAGAGGATGCCTTGATTTTGGTAAAAGCACGTGGAGAGAAATATAAATCTGTTCATGAATTGCGTGAAGCTGGCTTAACAGATGCCGTGCTGGAAAAGCTTGCAGATGCTGATGCCTTCCGATCGATGGAAAAAGACAGAAGGAACGCACTGTGGGAAGTTTCTACAAAAGATTACCAACCTGAGTCTTTGTTTGCCGATCAATTGAGTGCAGTTGAAAAAATTGAACTACCTGAAATGACTTTATCAGAACATGTAGTTCATGATTATGCTGCAACCACATTATCCCTCAAAGCACACCCGGTGAGTTTTGTGAGGAAACAGCTGGAGCAATTCAATGTGTGCACCGCCAAAGATCTACAAAACATAAAAGATGGAGATACTGTAAAAGTGGCGGGATTAATCCTTGTGCGCCAACGGCCTGGCACGGCAAACGGAATTTGTTTTATCACACTCGAAGATGAAACGGGCACGGCCAATGTTGTAGTTTTTAAGCAGCTCTTTGATCAATACCGAAAGGAAATCATCCAATCGCGACTGCTGATGGTGGAGGGCAAATTGCAACGCGAGGGAGAAGTGATCCATGTGATTGTGAAACGGTGTTTGAATTTTTCTGGATTGCTTCAACAACTGATACCTTCCAAAATGGACAGTAAAAATATTGGACCACTTTCACGAGCGGATGAGACTACGGGAAAAGGACCTGACACAAGGGATAAGACTTCGAAGGTGATAACGGGGAATGTATTTCCGGGTGGGAGGAATTTCAAGTAGTAAAAATGGCGCGAATGGAAAAAAAGCCCTGCATTTAAAATCTTGCAAATCAAAAATTTAGAATAGCAATTTTAAAGTTTGCTAAATTAATCCCATGAAATTCCAATCAGAGCATTTCCAGCTCGCTGCCACCGACCTTTCCAATCACCTGAGTTGTGAACATCTCACACAGCTTAACCGAAAGGTTGCACTTGGAGAGTTGAAGAAACCAAACTATCGCGATCCATCCATTGATGTATTACAGCAGCGAGGGCGCGAACATGAAGCAGCTTACGTAAAATATCTTTCAAAAAATAAGAAAGTGGTTGACCTGCGAGGGCAATCGCAAGAAGCAGCACTTGAGGCAATGAAATCCGGTGTGGATG
>CAZNCO010000713.1:0-2642 GCA_964571345.1 uncultured Ohtaekwangia sp. | reverse complement strand
CCTGACGCCATCAACATGGATTCACACAAGAACTGACCGACCAGTGAATTTCTAATTGCCCCTGAAACTTTACGCACTGCAATTTCCTTTAATCTTTTCCGGGCGCGAGCAGTACTCAGATTGATAAAATTTATACAGGCAATCAAAAGAAGACACGCACCCAAAATACCTAGCATTCGGATAATCTCAATTCGGCCACCTGCCGGAATTCCGTTTTCAAATTTTGAATACAAACGCATTTTTGTAAGTGGATACAAAAAGACTTCCCGCTGACCCGCGTCTTTATAGTGCTTTTTGATAATTCCTTTTATTTGATCATTGAAAAGATCTTTATCTGTTCCCTTTTTAAGTTTTACGTAAGTGCTTACTGAGTTGATCCCCCAAAAGGTTTGTTTCCCTATTAAACTCTCCAGCATAGGAAACGGAATAAGGTATTCGAATGACAACTCGGTGTTGGTCGGCAAATCTTTTAAAACGCCCGTCACGATCATAGAAAAACTTTGACCAGACTCTCCGATAGTGAGTGTTTCTCCCATGGGCTCTTTTTCACCAAACAATTCTTTGGCAAAACTTTCGGTGATCACGATAGAGTTTGGGATTTTTAACGCTTTTTCAGCATCACCTTTTAACAAGGGAAAACTAAACATAGATAAAAAGGCGTCATCCACATACGCACCTGATTTTTTAAGAAGACGCTTAGATTCATAAGTAAACAAGTGCTGATCTTCCCACCTGGCATAACTGACTGCACTTTCAACGGACGAATATTCCTCTTGCAAAGTGGGTGCTAAAACACGCGCTGTCATATCCCAACAAGCAATCTCACCGTTAATGATATTTCTATTCCACGCTTTGTAGATTCGCTCTTTATCAAAGTGAAACTGATCGTACGAAAATTCACGTTGTATCCACAAGAAGAGCAAAGCTGCACCTGCAATGCCAAGGGTAAGTCCAAAGACATTAATAGCCGAATAGGTCTTGCTTCGCATCATTACTCGTAGAGCAATCTTAAGGTAGTTTGTAAGCATGGAAAAAGAGTTTAATGATCTTCGTTTGTTTCTTAACAAAATCCCCAGTCTGAAAAACCTTACCGCGTTCCAAAGCATTCTCCTCTTTGCCCGATCTTCACCAAATTTTTTCACATCACGCTCAAACTTCTGAAGCAAATCACCTTCAATCTCTTCAAGCAGATGTGGTGGGCAGAAGAAGCGGAGGAGCTTTATTGCAAATGGAACCCGTTCTTTCATTTAATCATCAATTGCTCCCTGACATCTTTAACTGCGGTACCAGCTTCCATAATTCCATGCGCGATTCCTTCATCGCCTTCAGCATCGCCATGCCTGCGCTTGTGATCGAGTAGATTCTTTTCCTTCGTCCGCCCCTCTCGTTGGTTGATCCGCCAAAAGAAGATTTGATGAAACCTTTGTCCTCGAGCCGGTAGAGCGTAACATGGATGGCACTGAGGTTGGCTTCGCGCTTCACCCGTGTCTCCAACTCTTCGGCAATCGCGGCACCATACGCATCTTCCTGCAATGCTGCCACCAGCGTGAGGATCAATTCTTCGAATTCGCCAAGATATTCTTTTCCCATTTCCTTATATTTTGTTAAGTAAATAGACGAAATATTCTGATAAGAAGCAAATCACCCATTGGCCATGCCAATAGCACTCTATAAAATACGGTAGTCAATCTCGATATGCCAGCCACTTAATCTCTTCCGCTACAAGCAACAACCAAAGACATATCAAACACTGAACGCATCATACAATACAACCTTGTGGACAGAGAGTGAAGAACGAGTGGAGGGCTAGTGGAGAAACGAGCAGGGCATCAGCCAGAATTTAGATACCTTCCTCAGTATAAAAAGCAGTTTTTTGCTTAGCGGAAATAAGGTCACAAGCTTAAGGTTTTATCGGAAATAAAATCCTGAAACAAAAGATTATTTTTCATTTGCTTCGGGATCACAAAAATATCTTCTGATTGGTTGCAAACGATTTCAAACGTTAGCATTGGAGTTGAAAAGTAGTAACTTTGCCATCGCAAAATTTTAAGATCAGCACATGGCACAAGTAGAATTGGTGATGCCCAAGATGGGCGAAAGTATCATGGAAGCAACTATCCTGAAGTGGCTCAAGAAACCGGGCGATAAAATTGATCAGGATGAGTCTGTACTTGAAGTTGCAACTGATAAAGTGGATACCGAAGTACCTTCTTTATATGCCGGTGTGTTGAAAGAAATCCTCGCCAAAGAAGGCGATGTAGTTAAAGTAGGAAAACCAATCGCCATCATTTCAACCGAGCTCGCACAAGATAAGTCGGAAGAACCTGTAGTTGCTCCTTTGATATCCAAGGGCGAACCCGTGGCCGAGATGACAACATCGGCTATGCCTATGCCAAACGGTCAGGTTGTAGCCGATTTTAAATCTGCCTCACGCTTTTATTCTCCGTTGGTTAAAAATATCGCAAAGGAAGAAGGTATTGCTGTTGCCGAATTAGAAACCATATCAGGCACAGGCGCAGAAGGTCGTGTCACTAAAAAAGATATTCTTGGCTACGTTCAAAACAGAAAATTAGGAAAGAGCATTGCGGCAACTACAGCCGTATCGGCTAGTCCCATGGTGCCTGCTTCGATCAGTGCTGGCG
>CAZNCO010000712.1:0-2652 GCA_964571345.1 uncultured Ohtaekwangia sp. | reverse complement strand
CTGCAAACTCTTCCACTTACGCGTATTATTTCTGTATGCAATCTTATCAAAGAACAATCTGAAAGCAAATCACAACAAAGAAAGGTCGCCAAGTTTTAACAACATTCTGTATGCAATCTTATCAAAGAACAATATAAAAGCAACTCCTGCGGTGATTTATATACAGAACCGGCTTGAATGAAAGTGCTTCACGCCAATGAAGGGAGTTGGCTCTTCAAGTACCTGGCGATGATTTCGGCACTGATCTCTTTACCACGATGAATGCTGAACATGTCCTTGTCTTCGATGTCGAGCAGGTGGCCACAGCCGGCTTGTATAAAAATGTTTTTCACAAACGGGTGGTCGTGGATGTTGTAACTGAGAAACGTACTGAGTTTGTCGATTGCCAGGTATTTCTTATCAAGCTTTTGCAGGCCCGTGAGTTCTTAGAGTTTTTTTCCTTCGGGCGTGCCGTTGTTGGTAAGAAACAAAAAAGTGTGCAGCAGCAAGCGGTTGTTGTTCACGGAGCCTACGAGGTAGCCGATCTTCTTTTGATAGAACAGGTAATCGATGAGCAGTGTGCCGTCATGCGCTGCGGTGTAGTTCAGGTTTTGAATAGCGAGATTTATGCTAAAATGAACGCACCCTCCAGCAATTCAGCGCGCTCCTGCAGTCTTTGCAGCGCGTGATACTGTATAAATACAGGCATCGGTGAGCCTGCGGTGATTCCTTTTTGCGCTATTGTTTTGATGACCTGGGCTCAGAACAGTCGCTGAAATATTTTGGCAACGAGTGTAATGCTATGGCAGAAGTGCTGCTCAGTCGCTACGACTTATTCGTGTCACAACACATGATCACGCACCTCACCACAAATCTCGCAGCGAGTGAATTGGAAGAACTCTATGGCGATCGCGTACGCTCACGCCTGCGTGAAATGTTTAACCTCATTGCCTTTGATAAAAATAGTAAAGACAAACGCAGTTAAATCACACAACACAAATGAAAATCATAGGCGTATATCAGTGGGAAAATTATGTTAATATTCATGTCATCGAAATGATTTTAGATGAGCCTCCCAATGGTGGAGATTTGAGCGAGATTGGTCAAACTACTAATCCTATAATGCCTTGGGACCCGGTTATCCTTGATGATGCGGGTGAAAACATTATTCCAGAAGATCAGGATTTTAGCGATGATGCTCCCACACGCATTGCATTCTTTTATCACGACTTGGATTTCAACGAGCCGTTGCTCACGCCCTGGGGGCCACTTGAATTACCAAGCCCATCTTTTCTGCCCTGGCGATTGAATCTTATTATAGACTATCACGATCCGGATGAACCGTGGGGTGATTTGTATACAGTGCCCACTTGAAATAAAAGTGATTCAGAACTGCGTAGGCGGCCAGCAGGGTTGCATACTTCTTTCTGGTTGGCAAAAGATTCTGCAGGCCAGAGCCCTCACAAACCAAAAAACACACCTTATTTTATTTTTACTAGATTAGCCTGCAATCAATCAGAAAAACATGAATTCTCTTTTGACTCGAACAGAAAATAAATTGAACAAAATCATACAGGCATTCCGCGATCAGGGCAGGTCACCTTCACCAATTGAGCGGAGTCATTTTACCCTATTTATCCGCATGATCTCTCTCCTTAAAACAGAATCTGAAATGGTTGGAGACAAAGGACCTGAACTCCTTCACAACATTGTAAATGAATGTGCCCTCATAGAAGCTGAACTCGAAAAAATTGCACTTAAGAACAGCCTCTGTTCAACGAAGTAGTTTGATTAAAAACTTGGTATGCAGGCAATGCGTTTTTAGCGAGAAATCTTTTGTACAAACTAAACCCTAGCCAAATACCTCGCAGAGAAAGAAAAAAATTTCGCCACCCCTGACACACCGTTGACACAGCTCGATATTACGTTTGCTTAAAATAAACAAAATAATTATGCAACTAGTATCTTTTAGAAGCGTTCTATCTTGCCCCATACTTACGCTTGTTTCCTCATCGCTGCGTTAGTGATCACCTTAGCAACGGCAGCGATCACCCAATACCGCAATCTATTGAGCCGATCTGCTGTGCAATGGGTATCGCACACACATGAAGTAATGAAACTGCTCAAAAGCTCATGACTACTGTGAAGGTCCTTCAAGTTGCCGCGACTAAGGAGCTTCAGCACATTGATTCTATTGACTCAGACCCAGCTTTTAACATGAGCTTCAATCTCGAGCAAATCGGCCTGTCAACGCAGACCCTCATTGCCAACGAGCAAAAGCTACTCACCGACCGCAACAACTCGTTACGGTCTACTTTGCTGATAAACGATCTGTTACGTTGGACATTTTTGTCCTTCATCCTGAAGGCCTGCCCTTCAAAGAGCTATATTTACCTATGACTCAATCACAATGAAAAAATTAATGATCGGTATGTTGCTGGTTTTTCTTTCTGGTTGTGAGAAATCCGATCTTCCGCTGAGGCGTGCTTTGGCGAAATACGACAGTTTCATTTTGCATACCAATGCAGAATCCATTGCATCGATGTATTGTGATGGAGGCACCTGGGGCGAAGTGGGTTCTAAAATGATTCGTAGGACGTGATTCCATCAAAACAGTGCTAAACTCCTTTTCGCATATAAAAGTGTTGCAGGCAAATTCCACACCCGAAGAGA
>CAZNCO010000711.1:0-2654 GCA_964571345.1 uncultured Ohtaekwangia sp. | reverse complement strand
CCATTACTCCGCTCAACTTCTCTGCAAAAACATTGATCACACTGCCAGTAGACGCAGATGTTGTCAATAAAGATTCTAACTATGACGAGAAGTTTTGGGATCGTGTGTACGAAGAGTCTGAAATGGGCTGGGTGATTGTAACCGCCCAAACGAAAAAAACATTCTTTCACGTGTGCACGGGCATTCAATATAGTCTTGAACTAGATGGCCAGCGCGTACGCGGAAAAGTTTTCACCAAAGTGAAAGAGAAATATGCGGACAACATTGTGGAGCTTGAACTGGTAGAAGGAAAAGAATTAGTTGTCTTTAAGTACGCAGCGGTTCTCTCTTCAGAAAATCACGACAAGAAAGATATTGCTAAAGCATGTCGTACAAAAATTGATGCCAGCGCAAAGAAAGGCTTTGCTAAATTATTGGAAGAGCATTCCGCGGTGTGGGCTCACAAATGGGAAGAGTGTGACGTTACCATCGATGGCGATGTAGCAGCACAACAGGGAATCCGTTTTAATATTTTCCAGCTCATGCAAACCTACACCGGTGACGATGAGCGATTGAACATCGGGCCTAAAGGATTTACAGGAGAGAAATATGGCGGCAGCACTTATTGGGATACAGAAGCTTATTGTTTGCCCTTCTATCTCGGCACCTCTGATCCTAAAGTTGCGCGAAGTTTATTGTTGTATCGTTATAAGCATCTGCCAAAAGCTATTGAAAACGCAAAGAAACTTGGCTTCAAAGATGGCGCTGCTTTCTATCCTTTTGTCACCATGAATGGTGAAGAGTGCCACAACGAGTGGGAAATCACCTTCGAGGAAATTCACCGGACCAGTGCGATGGCTTACGCCATGCGCGATTACATAGACTATACAGGCGATGAAGCATACTTAATAGATCACGGCCTGGAAGTGCTTATCGGTATTTCACGCTTCTGGGCACAGCGTGTGAATTGGTCGACCGATAAAAATAAATACGTGATTCTTGGCGTAACAGGGCCGAATGAATACGAAAACAACGTAAGCAATAACTTCTATACCAATTATCTCGGGGCCTGGACACTTCGCTTCACGCAAAAGGGAATTGACTACGTAAAAAAAGCTGATTCGCAGAAGTACAAAGCCCTCGCAGATAAATTAAACTTTAATGAAAAAGAAGAAACAGCGAAGTGGGCAGACATCGTTGCGAAAATGTATTACGCAGAAGACAAAACACGTGGTGTATTCCTGCAGCAGGATGGATTTCTCGATAAGGAGTTGATGAACGTTTCCGATCTTCCTGCATCCGAGCGGCCGCTTAATCAGAAATGGTCGTGGGATAGAATCTTGCGCTCATGCTTCATTAAGCAGGCAGACGTGCTGCAGTGTATCTATTTATTTGAGGATGACTTTACGCTGGACCAGGTTAAAAAGAATTTCGATTTCTACGAGCCGATGACGGTGCATGAATCTTCACTCTCTCCTTGTGTGCACGCAATCCTTGCATCTAAGCTGGGGTATGAAGAGAAAGCATACGAAATGTACCTGCGCACTGCCCGCCTTGATCTTGACGATTACAACAACGACACGGAGGATGGTTGTCACATCACCAGCATGGCTGGCACGTGGATGAGCGTAGTAAAAGGCTTTGGTGGAATGAAAATAAAAGATGGTATCATTCATCTGCATCCTTTCATTCCAAGCCAGTGGAAGCAGTATTCCTTTCGTTTAGAATTCCGTGGGCGCGTGTTAAAAGTAAAAGTAGCAAAAGAGAAAACGGAAGTTATCCTCGAATCGGGCGACTCATTGGATATCGTTTTAAATGGAAATAAAATCACTTTGAAATGAAGCGCTACTTTTTCTTCTACCTTTTAGCCGTGGCAATTATTGCTGCTTGTTCTCATAAAGAGAAACATGATGAGTCAGCAGCAGAATGGAAAGAAATTGAGTCGTTTCACAAGCTGATGGCAGCCGCCTATCATCCCTTAAAAGATTCGGGCAATGTGGAACCAGCCACAAGAATGATGGATGAACTTGCCACCGAAGCCGAAAAATGGGCAGCTTCTCCCCTTCCTGAAAAAGTGAACAACGATGACATGAAGGCAAAGCTGGAAAAACTAAAAACGGATTTGCGCAATCTCTCGAACGAAATAAAAGATGGAGCTCCGGAAGATCAGGTTGGTACCATCTTCTCTAATATACACGAAGACTTTCATCATATTATGGAAGCGTGGAATGGGGGCGGTCAGGAAGAAGGGGAAGAGCACGAACATCATTGAGGATAAATCCATTAATGGTTGTTAGGCAAAAGTTAATAGGAAGGACTCGCACAGTCCCCTATTAACTTTTATCTCTATGGACTATTAACTTTAAACAGTCGTGCTAAAAATCGCCTGGACTGAATCGTACGTACTTCCTTTGCCCCCGCATCATCGTTTCCCGATGAGCAAGTACGAAGTGTTGCCGCAGCAATTGCTTTATGAAGGCACCATCAAACAAGAAAATATTTTTCATCCTGAGCCGATTGATGAGAAATGGATTTTGAAAACACACACGGTGGAATATTGGAACCGATTAAAAAATTTACAACTCACCGCCAAAGAAGCAATACGAACCGGGTTTCCTCAATCAAAACAGCTTGTCGATCGTGAAGTAACGATCATGAATGGCACTTTGCAGTGT
>CAZNCO010000710.1:0-2656 GCA_964571345.1 uncultured Ohtaekwangia sp. | reverse complement strand
CCATTCCCTCTGCAGCGTCATAACCCGTGTATCCAACCATTTCTTTTTCTGCCTCCAAAATCTTATCGAATAATTTATTCGGATCCACCGCAAACAATAGTTCAGAAGTAGAGAGCACCTCGCGGATAGCTCCAGTTGCTTTAAACATGCCCACGTTATCTCTTCCTCTTCGCGGCATCGATAATATACCTGCCTTTTGAAACGATGTGCCTTGTTCCCAATCAACATCACCCATCCGAAGAGTAAGTGGAAAATCAGTCTTCGCCCAAACTTCAGCTTTGCTAAACGCCATTGATTGAACCGCCTCAATAAATCGACGGTGGGCTATCAGTTGTGCTTCATCAACAATTCCGAGTTCTTTTAAATACGGTGCTACGACTGCATCAAAATCTCGAGTCCCCCCAAGGTTAATATCGGGTGCAACTTTATATTCATTAATCGTGTTTATGTCGTTTTGGGCTAGCGTGAGTGCATTTGTTAATGCATCAAAATTTACATTAGCGAAGCGTTGTTCGTTAAGAAGCTTTTCAATTTCAAGTGGAGCATATTCCATATATAAGAGGGGGTCTCGTCTACGCTGTTTTTCCATGAAATATAATCGCTTCTCTTGTCCTGCAATGGTGTGAGAATCTTCTGCTGCAATTTGAAATGCCAAGCCTAAATTATCAAGCTCAGCTTTCTCTACACCTGAGAGGGCGTTCGCACGCATCTCCTCAACTAAATTTTGCATGAATCTACGCGTTTCATCCGTAACTCCAATTTCTGCACGCCACACGCTCCCATCATATACGCCGCCTGCCTTAACTAATTCATTATTTAATATCTGTGCGAACGATATACCGCTTTCATTTTCCCACATCTCTATTGCAGCCAACTCTGCACGCTGCTCATCATTCTTCCCTGCATATTCGATTAAACGATTCCATATGCTAGTTTTATGTAACAGAGTATGTTTTCCAGTTTCACGAAATTGCGTTTCGAGATTAAAGGTGTCGAGCGCGGTTTCACCCATTTCCGCTCCCATGCCAAACCGCGCAAAGAAAGATTGCCACCCGTATACACGTGCAACATCTTCAAGCACCTCTGACCGCATGATACCTTTTGTACCCTTGCCAACTACACGAAAGTTCGATTCCATTGCGACAATGTGACGTGAATACACCAAGTGATACCTGGCCATGAGGACTGCAAGCTTCCCGTCATACTGGAATTCAGTCTCAGCTTTCTCAACTGCGGCTTTCATGTCTAACCCTTTTTTCTGCCAGTATAATTTGCGTTGAAACTTAAACTCGTCTGCAACTTGTCGTTCTATTGGTGATAGCCCCTCATATTGAAGGACTTTTTCTTGTTCTGAAGTAAGACTCTGAGGATATCTTTTCAATTCTTCATCAATATTGGCTAACTCTTCTCTGAGTCTTTGAGTGAGCATTTCAGCTTGTTCTCTCTGCTGTGAATTCATGCTTTCCGTATGAGAATACGCATCAATGGTACTGTTTATAGCCTCTTTCCTGTCCAATAAAACACTTCTGTTTGATAATTTGCTAAATTCTGACGCGTTGTAATTCCACTCATCATCCCAAAGACCGACACCATACCGCATTTCGTCGCGTTCATTTTTAAGATTTGCGAGTTCCAGATGTTGAATAGCCCGCTCTTCTGGGGTTCCGCGACCCGCCGTGATAGCGTTTTCCAATTCCTTGATTCTTCCATCTCTTGAATGCTCAGCTTCATAATAATTTTTATTAGGATTCCATTCCCCTTTTAGTTTGTCATATCGAGCCCTTCTTTTTGCAAGCCGACGAAGAACAACGTTTTCATAAATGGGAAGCGCGTTTCTTACAAATTCAAACTCATGGAGAAAATCTAAATCATTTGGTGTTAGCTGCATAAACACTTCAAAAAGTTTTTCAGCGCTTAATCCTTCAGTTGTAAGCAGTTTGTTGAGCGCGTGCACATGTTCTAGCTCACTACGAATACGTCTAAAATCATGCTTGATCTCCCGTCCGCGTTTTTCTCCAAATCTCCATTCAAGATAATGTTCAAAACTTTCTAGCTTAATTCCCTCAACGAATGTAGGTTGTGGGTCGAGACGAGGCGTTGCAATCTTATCAAGCATGTATTTTTTAAACCATAGTCGATATCCATCTGGCCGTGCCAATAAATCTTTTTCCAATGGGTAGAAATACCTATCTAAGACAAATGGCTGAACGTTTGGATGTTCTTTGAGATGTTTAGAATCAAAAATTTCTTCTGGTCGAATCGTGAGCGCATCAAAGCGGTCAGGGTTTCTTGCCTCACGAAGATATCGCAGATATCTATTAATTGCCCGTTGCCAAGGAGCAATATCTTCATTCGTTACATCACCGCGTCCCTCGCGTCGAAGTGATTCCAGTAGTCCCAAATCCTTTTTTAATCGGTCTTCACTAAACACGTCAGAAAACGAATAGTATTCGTAGTGAGGATCGTCAGTGTGTTCAAATCCATGTTCTATAGTCTCACGAACAAGGCGAATTCGTTCCTCCCAATCAGCGACAAAGTTTTCCATACCGGATCGCACTTCCCGTCCGAGTAAGCGTGAAAACTCATCAAACGGGTTGTAATTTTCCGGTGGTGAAGGCGGTTCTATCGGTGGCGGCTCTTCTGGACCCCCGCCTCC
>CAZNCO010000709.1:0-2658 GCA_964571345.1 uncultured Ohtaekwangia sp. | reverse complement strand
GCATGATGCAAGATAATTTTCTTTCTATATTTAAGGTAGTTGTGCAACAAGCACAAAGCGCTTATGCCATCTGCTGGTGATGTGTTGTTATCAAGTTTAGTTTTCTTAATTTCGTTTGGCTCGTGGGACAAGGCGCGGCAGAGAAATCCGCAGCCGTCATAAGCGCGGGTCGTGCGCTATTTTAAACCAACAGCTATTCAATAAAAAATATGTAAACTTTGTCCCCGTTTTGAGATGTCGATCGTCATCAAGACGAATTTTAAATCTATAAACAAATGAAGGAATTCGTTTTAGTCTTCAGAAACAGCGTAAATCCAAACGCTAAACCATCGCCTGAACAAATGCAACAGGTAATGACAAGTTGGATGAATTGGATGGGAAGTATTGCTGCCCAAAACAAATTGGCTGACAAAGGTAACCGTCTTTCTATGACAGAAGCCAAAACTGTAAAAGCCAACAATATGGTCACCGATGGACCATATACTGAAATTAAGGAGTTCATCAATGGTTACATTGTGGTAAAAGCCCAAACTATTGAAGATGCAATTGGCATTGCAAAAGGATGCCCAATACTTTTGATTGGTGGAAATGTTGAAGTTAGAAAAGTGGTCACACCAGATGACAATAGCTAACAAAAATAAAGAGCTTTTACCTCATCTATTCCGACAGGAATACGCTAAAATGACGGCTGTTTTATGTCGTCATTTTGGTTTAAAGCATATTGAGATTGCCGAAGACATTGCAAGTGACACATTTTTAAAAGCATCTGAAAATTGGGCAGTTAGCGGAGTGCCCGACAACCCAACTGCGTGGCTTTACACAGTTGCTAAAAATAAATCCAAAGATTATTTCAGGCATATAACTGTTTTTGAAACACAAATCAAAGAAGCGATAAAACCAAATGAAATTGAAACGGAAAAGGATTTTGAATTTAGCTCTCAAAACATTTCTGATAGTCAGTTAGCAATGATTTTTGCGGTTTGCAATCCAATAAACTCAATTGAAGCGCAAATTGCTGTGGCTCTTCAAATTCTTTGTGGATTCAGCATTGAAGAAATTGCTAATGCTTTTTTGACAAAAACTGAAGTCATAAAAAAACGTTTGCTTAGGGCAAGAGCTAATTTGCGCAACGAAAATTTTCAAATTAGAACATTGAGCGAAACGGAAATCAAATCACGCTTAGATACGGTTTTGAAAACGTTGTATTTACTTTTCAATGAAGGTTATTTTTCAAAAAACAACAATCAGCTAATTCGAAAAGAACTTTGTGAGGAAGCAATAAGGCTAACCTTGGTATTGACGGAAAATTCATTAACGAACACCTCACAAACTAACGCGTTGCTTGCTTTAATGTGTTTTCAAAGTTCAAGACTTCAAGCAAGAACAAATGGTGATGGCGAAGCCGTTTTATTTGATGAACAGGACAGAAATCTATGGGATAAAGCATTGATTGAAAAAGGAAATTACTATTTGATAAATGCTTGTCGCAAAAATGAAATTTCAAGATATCATTTGGAGGCTAGCATTGCTTATTGGCACACCACACCGACAGACCAAAATAAATGGAAATATATTTTACAACTTTACAATCAGCTTATCATGATTGAATATTCGCCTATGACGGCTTTGAACAGGACATTTGCTTTTGCCAAAATTTACGGACACGACAAAGCGATACCCGAAGCTGAAAAATTGCAACTGACTGATAACAACTATTACCATGGGCTGTTGGGGTTTATATATTCAAAAACTAATATTGACAAAGCTATTTCACATTACGAACAAGCCATTCAATTGACAAAATCAAAAACTGAAAAACAAAGATTGATAAAGGAAATAGAACGACTGAGTAAGAAGAAAAACGGAAGGTAGCAAGGTGTTGTTGAAAGCGGCCTGAATGAATTCTGTTGAACCTTTTTGCTATGTCTTCGCTTTAGGTATTCCTATTGAATTTCGGTGCTAACGTAAGGTTTCCAAAAATTCGGCCAGCTAAAAGATTCCTTTCATTACAGATGCAAAAGAACGTGACGGGTCAATGATACGTACACTCGTAAAGGCTATATCATTTGGTTTAATAAGCTAAATACGGGGACATTAATCGAGATAGATGGCATAAAGATTTTCATGCGATTAATGAAGCACTCGATACAGAACAAAACAACTTTTTAAATTTGATTTTGAATACGTGCAATTGTAGTAAAAACGCTTGATATAAAACCTGGTGTTGGTCGATCGCTTTTAGATTAAGATCGCCACGTGTTTTATGTTCGTGAAAGATGAGAAAAAAAAGGTTTTAATAAATATGGTGGGAATTTATAAAAATGAATAACAACAACGATACAAAAAGACTTTCGCGATTAACGGCAATTCTAACGCAGTTGCAAACAAAAAGACTTATCACATCAACAAGTCTCGCAGAAAAATTTGATGTGAGCGTTCGGACAATCTATCGTGACATAAAAGCTTTAGAACAGGCAGGAGTTCCGATCTTGACAGAAGATGGAAAAGGATATTCGTTAATGGAGGGGTATAAAATTCCACCTATCATGTTTTCAGAAAGTGAAGCAAATGCTTTAATTACAGTTGAACAGCTTGTGCTAAAAAACCGGGACAGTTCACTCGTTAATGAATATAAAGAGGCCGTAAACAAAGTAAAGG
>CAZNCO010000708.1:0-2664 GCA_964571345.1 uncultured Ohtaekwangia sp. | reverse complement strand
ATTTTCGCGTTGGCATGAACCAGGGTGCTGACGATTACATTTCAAAGCCTTTTGAGGGAACGGATCTTTTGAAAGTTGTAGAAGTTCAGTTGAAAAAAAACAAGCTGCTAAAAGCATCACTCGATAATGGCTCGGGAATCTTGCAAAATAAAACAAGTGACTTTAAGGAATTCCAACGGCTAATTGACAACAAAACACCCCGAGCTTTTAAGAAGAAGCATTTTTTATTTATGGAAGGGCAACATCCAAACGACCTTTATTATATAAATCAAGGCTCTGTAAAAACTTACAAAGTCAACTACGATGGCAAGGAGTTAATAACGGGCATTCATCGTGAAGGCGATTTTGTTGGCTATGTGCCGCTGCTGGAAAATAAGGCTTACACCGACAATGCAGAGGCGCTGGAAGATTCCAAGATTACAATTATTAATAAGAACGAGTTTTTAGATTTGGTATATTCTAGCCGCGAAGTAGCTCAAAAGTTTATTAAGATGCTGTCCAAGGATCTGGAAGAGACAGAAAGCCGCCTTTTGGACATTGCATATCAGTCGGTGCGCCAGAGAGTAGCTATCGCATTGTTAAAAATCAACGAGCAGTTTGGGAGTCCTGCTAAAGATTCTGTTATTACCGTTGCCCGTAAGGATATTTCCAACATTGTTGGTACAGCTACAGAATCTCTCAATCGAACTCTTGCTGATTTTAAAGATGAAGGTTTGGTTGAGATTCTGGATGATGGACTTAAAATCAAGAATAAGGGAAAGCTGGAAGCGTTGGTTAGGTAGTTTAGTTTGGTTTGTTTGGTTTAAAATGAAAACTGCTGCAGATACTTAATCTTGCAGCAGTTTTTTTTTTTTTTTTGATCAGCGCATGTTATGCGAAGATCTCAACATCAATATCTATTTTGTTCTCAACAGACATTACGCCAGGTGAAGACCATGCGATATTTTCCGCTTCTTTTTTTTCAGCCCAGCTTTTTACTTTGCCATGCAAGATGGCTTTGTTTCCGACTGTTTCGATCCAAATCGATGATGAGTCCACTGTAGCGCTTCTATGAAATCCGGCAGCTATTTTTTGCTTGATTTCCTTTACATCGATTGACTTTGACTTTATAGTAATGTTGTTGGAAACCCCGCGGACACCTTGCAAATCTTCCACGCTACGCTGTGCGGCCAGGCGCTCATATTCCCAATCAACTTTGCCATCAAGATAAACCCAGCCATTATCTACTTTTATTTCGATTAAATCCTGGTTCACGGCAGTATTCCATTTGAGTGCGTTTTTAATGGCTTCGGCAATTTCGCTGTCAGTTCTTTTTCCGAGCATTCCAATTTTTACTTCGATATCAGACGCTACTACTTTCACACCGGCTACGCGCTGAGCAGCTTTCTCGGCTGCTAGCTTTTTGTTGTAGGTGTCTACAAGACCTGTGAGCGTAACGACACCTTCATTTGTAGTGACACCAATTTGAGAGCTTACACTCTTTAATTGTGGATCCCATTTGATTTCTTCCATCACATCGTTTCTAAGTTCGTCATTTGTTTTCATAAAGTATCAGTTTGGTTTAGAGAATAACTTTTAGTTGCTAGCACAAAGGTATCTTGATCTAATCCCCTATACGATGATTCTCATCAAACTAAAATGAGATTTTAATCGCCAATAAAATATTGAGGTATGAGCGTTAAGATATAATGTAATTTATTTCTTGCCTTTGAGAGAGGCATACGTCCAAATTGGACAGTCAACATGATTTACTACATCTTCTGTTACACTGCCTGCAAATAAATGTGCTAAACCTTTGCGACCGTGTGTGCCCATTGCAATCATATCAGCCTTGATCTGGTGCGCAAAATTGATTATGCCATCGTCTGCAAAAAAATCATCATAAATATTTAGGGTGTAATCTTTCATTTTATAGTGTCTTGCATATTCCTCAAGCAGCTCTTTGTCTTCTTTGGTTCTCTTAAAATTGTAAGGAGTATTGACGAGAAGAAGATGGATAGTAGCATCGAAAAAAGATTGCAGCTCTTTAAGATGATGGAGAAGCTCTGTTTGATTTAGCTCCAAGGTAGTGGGGAATACAATATTTTTTATTTTTTCCAGTTCAAACGATTTGCGAATGGCGAACACAGGAACTTTAGAAAACCGGACTATTTTTTCTGTGTTGGAGCCAATTAGATATTCTTTCCATCCACTAGCTCCGCGTGTGCCCATGACTACGAGGTCAATTTTATGATCTTCGATAAACTCTTCTATTTTTAACGTTACGGGTCCAAACGAAACAAAGAAGCTTGCCTCTGTTTTTTTAGAAAATTTAGCTTTCAATTTTCTAAAATCTTCGTTTGCCTGGTTTTCGAGTTCCTTTAGAATGTTCTCATCAAAATAGTATAACGGAGTCCCCAGAGTTGTTTCATAGGTAATGGGCAGATCTATGACATTTAATACCATCACTTTACCACCAGAACGTGCAGCGATATTCAAAGCGAACTCATATGCTTGCTGTGCATGTTCAGAGAAATCGCAAGGCACTAATATCTTTTTCATAACTCGTTTATTTATGGTCTAAAGTAAAAAGATTAGAAGAGATGCCGCATGACTAGTATTAGTTGACGAAGTGACATTTGTCATCCGGAATTCAGTCAAAATAAGTCCCGCAATGGTGTGATG
>CAZNCO010000707.1:0-2671 GCA_964571345.1 uncultured Ohtaekwangia sp. | reverse complement strand
CTTTTATGAGGGGACCGGAGAAGGTCCGAACGTGGAAAAGATAAAAGAAGCAGTCAAAAGAAAGGGATAAAAAAACATAAACAATCAAAAGAAATGAATCAAAATTCACCGGCCGTTACAATAGCACTTGCTCACATAGACGCCTGGAGTAGTCACGATTGGGATAAGACAAAAGAAATGCTGGCACCAAATGTACACGCATTGGTAACAAGTACACAGCCCCAATTTGGTGGCACCGAATTTACAGGCATTGACAAGTACATGGAAATCAAGACGAAAGCCGCGCAGCTCATTGAGCCCGGAAGCGTTCAGGTACTCTCAACAATTGGCGATGAAATTAACGCACTGATTACCATAACTTTTAGAATAGGTCTGGGTCCTGGTGGAACGATGGTGACCATGGCGAGAGCTTGTCTTTATTTGATGGATGTAAACAAAAAGATCAAAGATGAAAGGGACGCATTCTTCGTAGTTTCTCTATAGACACAATAGATGTTACCAGATCAGGTATCGGAGTAAAAGAATATAACAATAAAAATAAATCAAAATGAAAAAGAAAAATTACACAGCAACAATTGCAGTTAATGCTTCAGCCGAAGAAACAATGAAAAAAATCAATAAGCCAAATCTTTGGTGGTCAAAAGAATTTGAAGGGAGCAGCACAAAACTTAATGATGAATTTATAATCAGGTTTGGAGACAGGCATTATTCAAAACAAAAGCTTGTTGAATTTGTGCCAAATAAAAAGGTTGTGTGGCTTGTAACCGATAGTAAACTCAACTGGATTGAAAAAGACAAGTATGAATGGACAGGCACAAAAATGATTTTTGAATTAACCCCAAAAGGCGACAAAACTGTGCTCAATTTTACTCATGAAGGACTTGTTCCAGGTGAGGAATGTTATGAAAGGTGCGTTCAGGGTTGGGATACGATTATTAAGGAGTGGCTTTTCAACTTTATCATTGAGGGTAAAGTGATATAAATTATTAAATCAAAAAAAAGCGACAGAAAAGTCCTGCTGCTAACATTATGCGTATTGAAGAAAGCCCCCGATTTTAAAATTGATTGAAGAAAATGTTTCCTGCCGGGGTCTGCACCTCAGGAACTTTTGAAATAAATATTCTTTGCGTGTGACCCCTGCATTTAATAAATCTTATTTCTAAGTAAAGTAAATGATTGAACTTTTTTGAATGCTGATTCGATAATTAACCGGATGTATTAAAATAAATGGAGTCAGGCTCCTTAAGTTTTGAGCTTCTTTTAAGACACAAACATGGCTACCACACAAAGCTCTGCTACCAAGCTTGCGCCAGACAACGCAGACAGGCAACTAAACGTTTACGAACAAGGCAATAGCTTTTCTGCCGTTGTTGATTATGTATTAAGACAAGCAGAATTGGTTCACGGAAAGTATATTGACCTTAACGTATATTCACTTTGCAAGAGTGACATTTGACATCACTAAAAAAGAATAACGAACCGCTAACATCACTTGGCAATATGGCAGCTGACGTACTTCGTAGAAACATTTGTGCAAGCCCGAACATTTGTTCTTCGTATAAACAGAAGTGCTAAAATCCGCCCCGTGCTATCCGTTAGTTTCATCAAATTAGAAAGTTGCACTGGGAAGTATACAGACTGTTTAAATCAAAACAATATTTTAAAAGCAAACAGATAGAAGAGAGCAGGCTGATACTTTGTACCCAATAGCGAACTTTACGGCGACATCAGTCAACTCAAAAGTATACCGCAAAGCCCCCGCAAAATAATTTTTAATTCGGGGCTTTGTTAGGGAGCTTTTCGGATACTTTTCTATATGTTGGCGATCATTGTAAAGCGACCATCACTTGAGTCAATTTGGAGTATAAAAAACAACGAACCGCCAGGGAGTTATCCTAAACCGTTAGGGCAACCCTATCGGTTACTCTCTAAGTGAACGGTTGATAGAATTTTCGAAAAAGTGTAACAAATTTTAATTACGGACGTATTACCTCTTTGACCATAAAAAATGAATACACAGAAAAACACAGCTCGACTTGCTGGACTAATTTACATGGTTGTAGTTTTGACAGGGATTTTCAGTTTAGCATATGTTCCTTCAAAACTAATAATATGGAATAACACAGGACAAACGTTTCAAAATATATCTTCATCAAAACAATTATTCAGGCTGAGTATTGCAAGCAGCATGCTTTGCTATATTGCCTTTTTGGCTCTGCCATTAATTCTTTACAAAATATTACACTCTGTCAACAATACTTATGCGAAACTTATGGTTGCGTTTGCAGTTGTAAGCGTTCCGATTTCATTTATCAATTTGCAAAATAAATTTTCTGTTTTGACACTTGTTAACGGAGCAGAGTATTTAAAAATTTATGATGTACAGCAATTGCAATCTCAAGTAATGTCACTTCTTGACAGTTATAGTTCTGGTATTTTAATAGTTCAAATATTTTGGGGACTTTGGCTATTCCCTTTTGGTTATTTGGTTTATAAATCCAATTTTTTGCCGAAAGTATTAGGTGTTCTCTTGATGTTGGGATGCTTTGGCTATTTAATCAGCACTTTTGGAGAAACGATTATTCAAAATTTCGACCAATCTTTAGTTTCAAAATTTATTACACTTCCAGCATCTCTTGGTGAAATTGGAATTTGTTTGTGGCTTTTAATC
>CAZNCO010000706.1:0-2675 GCA_964571345.1 uncultured Ohtaekwangia sp. | reverse complement strand
ATATTGAATTTGACTCCTGATGGAAAACCTTTCGCAACTTCTGCCATTTTAGCTTTTACGTGATCAATCACCTCAGCAGCGTTTTCGTTGTAACGCATCACGATGATTCCACCCACCGCTTCACCTTCTCCATTGAAATCAAAAATGCCAAGTCTGCTTTCACCGGTTAATTGAACTGAGCCGATGTCTTTGATTTGAATCGAACTATTGTTTTCCGTTTTCACGGTGAGTTGCGCGATGTCGTCCAACGATTTTAAATAGCCACTGGTCTTGATCATGTAGCCTGTGCCACCAATCTCGAATTTTCTTCCGCTCGTTTCGTTATTGTTTTTCTGAATAACATCGATCACTTCCGGTAGCGAAATTTTATAATAACTAAGTTTGGTGGGATCGATGGTGACTTGATATTGTTTTTTAAACCCACCAAACGAAGCGACTTCACTTACACCCGGCACATTCTGCAACGCAAACTTCACGTACCAGTCTTGCAGTGATCTTTGTTCGCCTAAATCTAAACCTGGCGCTTCAAGCGTATACCATAATATGTGACCTACGCCCGTGCCATCTGGCCCAAGTGAAGGAGAAACTCCTGCTGGTAAAAAATTAGAGGAGGAACTTAGTCTTTCGAGCACCCGCTGCCGCGCCCAATAAATATCGGTGTTGTCTTCGAAGATGACGAAGATGAAACTCATGCCAAACATCGATGAACCGCGGACATATTTCACTTGAGGCAAACCTTGCAACTGCGTAGTGAGTGGAAACGTAATCTGATCTTCGATAAGCTGCGGACTTCTTCCATTCCATTCCGTGAATACGATTACCTGGTTTTCGGAAAGATCCGGGATGGCATCGATCTTATTGTTGCGCACAGAATAAATTCCTCCAGCCAGCACAACTGCTGCGGTAAGCAGAATGAAAAATTTATTCCGAAGTGAGAATGTTATAAGTGAATTGATCATAAATTGATTTTGTCAATTAGCTAATTTCGTTCATTAGCCAATAGGATTTGAATAAGTGAATTCGTTATGGAATGCAACTCTGCATCCAATATCGAGAATCAAGTATCCAATAAATCAGATCAAAAATGATTGCTTGAGCACAGGAATATCGCGGTCAAGCAGAGGAGGCGAGTAATAAGTAAAAGACGACTGAGTAGGCGATACTGTTGAAAAAACCAATTTGTACACAACAGGCAAATCCATTGTCCACGAGAATTGCTGGTGCTGAAGCTGGATGGTTTCCTGGATTTTAGAACTTAAGTCTTTGCCTTCAATTTTAAGTTCCTTGTCTTCGCAACAGTTGTGTTTCATCAACTTCTGGTGACAAGGTGGCAATTGCTCCATGGCGCAGACACCAGCCTTATCGAGCACGGCAATGCTGGATACGCGACCTCCGCACAAATGCATGCTGATGGTGAAACTGGTGGTTGAAACCAGGATCACACCTGCAATCAAAATGGATAGTATGGAGCGCAATAGTTTCATTGAGTTTGTAAAGATACGATTTTTTGAAAAAAATGTTTTTATTGAAGCCGGGCATTCTATCTTTCACATGATTTAAACACATCATTTAACAACTCTTTATGAATCGTTTTCACATTCTATTGCTGATTGGCCTGGCCGCCTGCTCAGGAAAAAAAGAAAATACAGGCTCGGAAACAAAAGCTGATTCCCTAAAAGTCTTGGAAAAACCAGTTCCGGTTGTTATACAAAAGCAAAGCGAACCAGATACCCTCAAGGGAAGTCTTGATGCCATGGCGGTGGGAAGGATAGGTGGTGTAGATATCAAAATTCTATATCATTCGCCAGCGGTTCGTGGCAGAATCATTTGGGGTGGCCTTGTGGCGTTTGACAAAGTATGGGTAACCGGTGCACATTCCGCAACGAGCATCGAGTTCAGCAAGGATGTTGTAATAGGAGAAACCACCGTGACCGCTGGCAAGTATGCGCTGTTTACGATTCCGGGCAAGGAAGAATGGACAATCATCATTAATAAAAACTGGCAACAGCACCTCACGGATAAGTATGATGAAAAACTGGATGTAGTTCGAGTGAAAGTAAAACCGGAAATGGAAGAGAATTCGCAAGAGCGATTGCGATATGAAATCGAAGTTGAGAAAGATACCGCAGGAGAGATCGTCATTTATTGGGAAAAGCTCGAAGTTTCATTACCGGTAAGTGTGAAGTAATTTCTTTCGTGTCATCCTAACACTTGTTTTTTATCTTATTGTCGGAAAATTTTGATCAACGGTTCGTAATTCCTCAATGCAAACGTTAACTTTCACAACGAAAAGAAATTTAACTCTTAATTAATATGAATCAATCCCGGAGAGAATTTATTAAAACCGCCTCGCTTGCCATGGCAGGTGCAGCGCTTGCATCAGAAAAGCTTTTTGCTTTCGGCCGTGCCAATGAGATGATGGGCATCCAGTTGTATTCTGTGCGTGACGATATGAAGAAAGATCCAATCGGCACACTTAAGCAATTGTCGGCAATGGGATATAAAAATGTAGAGCATGCCAATTACGTTGATCGCAAATTTTACGGTCATAGTGCAGCTGAGTTCAAAAAGATACTTGCTGACATGGGGATGAAAATGCCAAGTGGTCACACGGTGCTCGGTAAGAACCATTGGGATGCTGCCAAGAAAGATTTTACCGATGCCTGGAAATATAC
>CAZNCO010000705.1:0-2685 GCA_964571345.1 uncultured Ohtaekwangia sp. | reverse complement strand
GCTAACACCCATTGCTTTTTAAAACTCATCTTGTTTAAGATTTAAGCAGTAGTGTTAAAATCAAATAGTCGGCTTATTAGCCCTAATACGTGTATTTGATTTTCGAAGTTGCGCGGTTCTCTAATCAAAATCGAAATAGCGCTTTTATCCAAATATCCGCTCAAAAAAGAATACTCATTTCTTATTTGCTCAACTAACCTTACCTTCGGGTAATCTTATTTCACGTATGAAACACCTTGCAAAACTTCTCTTCATCTTCTTTTCTATTCATGCTGCTGCACAATCTTTTCAACCTACCTGGGAGTCGCTAGATACCCGGGCAGTACCCTCCTGGTACAAGGATGCGAAGTTTGGAATTTTCATTCACTGGGGTGTCTACAGTGTACCTGGCTGGTGTAGTAAAGGCAATTATGCGGAGTGGTATCAATACGGATTACAAACTACCGATACGGCACGCATGCGTTATCACAAAGAAAAATTTGGCAACCAAACATACTATCAACTGGCAGATCAATTCAAAGCAGAACTTTTTAAGCCTGCCGAGTGGGCAAAACTTTTTGAACAGTCTGGAGCGAAATACATCGTACTAACTTCCAAACACCACGATGGCTATTGCCTGTGGCCCAGCAAAGATGCCAATCGCACTTGGGGCTTCCCCTGGAACGCAGCCGATGTTGGGCCTAAGCGCGACCTTATTGGCGACCTCTTCAAAGAAGTTCGCAAAACTTCTGTGCACGCGGGCATGTATTATTCTTTGTACGAATGGTTCAACCCCCTTTGGAAAAAGGACCCTTCGCAATACGCGCAGCAGCACATGTGGCCGCAGATGAAAGAGCTTATCAATAATTATCAACCCGAAGTATTCTGGACAGATGGTGATTGGGATGCAAGTGAAAATGTATGGAAGTCGAAGGAGTTTCTTGCTTGGTTGTATAATGAAAGTCCGGTGAAAGATAAAATTGTAACTATTGATCGCTGGGGTTCGGGTGTGCGCTTTAAACACGGGATGGTTTACTCTCCGGAGTATCAACCCGAGTTGCAATTTGAAGATCATTATTGGGAAGAAAGTCGTGGCATGGGATATTCGTATGGTTACAATCGTGAAGAAGATGCGTGGGATTATAATTCAACGCAATCCCTGATTATTCATTTGATTGATAAAGTAAGCCGCGGAGGAAATTTCTTGCTTGACATTGGTCCGGATGAGCACGGAAAGATTCCGCCCATTATGCAGGAAAGATTGTTGCAGATAGGAGAGTGGATGAATATTAACGGAGAAGCTATTTATAATACAACACGCTGGAAAACCGCGAGCCAATGGAGCGAAGGCAGAAGAGATTATACAGATAGAGGTGGCGATGTGATGCTGAAGCTAACCGTGAACCCCGATCCAGGTTTTGCAGTGAAGGAAGTGTTTTATACTTACAATGAAAAAACGAACACATTGTATGCCATCTTCCCCCGCTATCCCGATAATCGAAAAATTACATTGAACAATATTGAGTTGCCAAAAGGCACGAACGTCACATTCCTTTCCACGCATGAAAAAGTAATCTGGGCAATAGACGGAAATGATACACAAATTGCGTTGCCGGGTTATAATCCTAACAAGATCAAAGCTCCTTATGCGTATGTGCTGAAGATTGAGAACTTTGGAAAGTATATTCCGAAACCGAAAATTAAAATTGAGTACGTAAAGAATTTGTTGCAGCCAACGGTATCTATAACTGCAGCCCCGGGAGCTTCGATTGTTTATGCACTTGACCATGCCGAGGCAAAATCCAATACCGCGTGGACACCTTATCAAAAGCCTATGACTTTTAATAACACTACGATTCTTCGAGTGAAAGCCATCTCTAGTGCAAAAGATGCAACTTTGCCTAGCGAGGAAGTGGAGGTGACTGCTGCAAAATATGATTGGATGCCTGCGTCCAAGATTACAAAAGCAGAGCCGGGTATCAACTATTCTTACTATGAACCTTCCGGAAAAATTGATATGACGCTCTTTGATCAGTTACAACCTAAGTCAACAGGCGTAACGGAAGTCATCAACAATTCCAAAAAGCAGCGACCTGACAAATTTGGATTAAAGTTTGATGGCTTTCTCAAAATAGAGAAAGACGGTTTGTACGAGCTCGTCCTCGAATCGGATGATGGCAGCAAACTCTGGCTCGACAACCTGGAATTGATCAATAATGACGGTGATCACGGGTCGGCTGAAAAGAGTGCAAAGGCTTTGCTGCGAAAAGGACTTCACACTATTCGTATTTATTATTTCGATAGCGGTGGTGGCAACGAACTTAGATTTAAAATAAGACCTGAAGGCGGAACAAAAGAAGAGGTAAAGCCGCAAATGATTTGGCATTAACTGATGATAATTGCCTGCTCTTCCAAACACAAACAGATTTGACGTAAACCAATTTAGTGTATGGTAAATTCAACCTCCACGCGGTCATTTTATTGACATTGGGATCCGCTTTCCGGATAAGCGTGGAGTTTTCCGTTTTACGCTTTCTCAGCAATATGCGAAACGTCAATACCTTGTTGAATCAGGTAATCTCTCACTGTCTCTGGTCTCATTCGAATCCAATTGCAATCGAGGAATCGTCTGCTGTCACACGGCTGGGTGCAGATTAATTCTTTGAAAATTCAATTTCAATCCGATCATTGTATTGGCCTTGAGAC
>CAZNCO010000704.1:0-2699 GCA_964571345.1 uncultured Ohtaekwangia sp. | reverse complement strand
GGTGGTCACAAAGAAAGAATTGGGAGTACCACTATTATTGTCAACAAAGTTATAGGTTTGACCTTGTACCATGGATGTATAGACCTCAAATACTCCGGGCGAAATGAGCGCCATAGGGACCGCGCTACTCAAACTTGTTCCTCCTTCCGTTGCTGAACCTGATACAAAAAGTTTTGTCGGAATCGTTGTGTAGCCCAAGGGCCGTTGAGTTTCAATAGTCCTGCTTTCATTGCATCGTAGCACGTTTGATCCCTTTGACGCGCGTGCTGTCCAAATAAATTTTTTATCCTGTAAAAAATTTGACCCACCGGCTGCAGAAATTTTATCCAGTTGCGCGTCTGTTAATGTCAAGGTATTTAGAACACCGCCATTATCAGACACTATCGTGTAGAAAGGTTTGGAGAAGTCCCCTCCTACCTGATCGAAAACCACGTCATAAAGTACCAAAGAACCATCTTGAGCGTGAGCTGGCTGCCACTGAAACTGCGTAGCATTTCCTCCTGCGGGATTGAGACTGATCGAAAAATTGTCGGCAGGAGAAGTTAGTGAAGCAATTGGGCTTAGGTTCAAATTCAAACTATTGCTGGATTTTTCACAGCGCTGTAATACGATTGCGCCAGCGATTAGTAGAATTACAGGCAAGAATGCCGATAGGTATTTCTTAATCGTTTTCATATTTATTTTTTTGTATTTGATTATTCAAAAATTTGTTACCAACCAGGATTTTGAGGTAAGAGATTGGCATTTTGCAACACCTCGTTTTGAGGTATTGGCCACAAATAATATTGAGGAGCAACAAATTTTCGTTGCGCCACTACTCCTCCTATTCCGGTCACGGGCCTGGCCATCACATGCTGATCGATACGCCATCTCTTGATATCAAATGCGCGAAGACTTTCAAACGCTAACTCTGCTCTTCTTTCTCTTCTGATAATCGACCGAAGACTGGATGCAGATGCCGTGGATGGGAAATTTAAAGCAGCAGGATCGGTAAAGCCTGCACGCACCCTTAAAGCACGAACCGTTGAGTTCCAGATTGTCTCGCTCATATTTCCGAGTTCATTTTGTGCTTCCGCATACATTAATAGCACTTCGGCATATCGGATGAGAAACAGATCAATGCTTGACGCATAATTGGCAGCCGTGGGATCATAATACTTTCTGAAATAATAGCCGGTATTCGAGGCCGAGGGGTTCGTGATACTGTTTGTGTTGGGAGTCGCATTTGCATTCGTGTAAATTGTTTGTGTATTGCCCTGAAAGTCAACGATCGAAGCACTGTCATAAACAATGGTAGCGTAGTATCTGGGATCGCGGTTAGCATTAGGTTTAAGGGCGCTGTAACCGGAATTAGAATCGGTGATACTATCTCCGTTAGCCATAATATAATCATCGACCAACTCTTTAGTAGGTACGAGATTGCCGCGCAGATTGCCCACACTTATTGGTAAGAAGTTACGTTGGTTGCTTTGCGACCTGCCCCCTCCCATTTCCAACGCCAAAATAATTTCGTTTGATTTTTCATTTGCCACGGAGAACAATTCACTATAGTTGGGGAAAAGTTGGTAGCTCCCATACGATTGCTTGATGATTAATGAATCACAATCGGCCACTACCGCGGTCCAATTTTGCCGATACAAATTCACGCGCGCCCGAAATGCGGCAACAGCCCCGCGTGTGATTCGTCCTTGATCTGAAGCATCCGTATAAAAGATCGGCAACGAATCCTTAATGGCAGTCAACTCGTCTATCACAAATTGAATGACCTCCGTGGCTGAAGTACGTTTTATGGTTTGAGCTTGAGCAACTGATAATTCACTGGTAACCAGTGGAACGTCTCCGTAAAATACAACGAGATTGAAGTGAGCCCAAGCCCGGATAAATCTCGCTTCCGCTTTATAACGCTCCAAAAGCTGGGGAGATGCACCTTTGATATTTCCTACATTCTCCAATAAAATATTACAGCGCTTGATTGTCGCATACTGATCGCTCCATTCATTAGTAACTCGAGGCGTTGTATTATTGTAAGATCCTAACCCAATCAGGCCAGATCCTTCGTATTGGTTGAATCCATTGATGTAGGCGTTGTCGCTAAGTCCTTCGTTGCCAAAATATTTGTCCACTGAAGGAGAAGAAAATGGATTGCCTCCCCAATCTGCTACAAGTCCTTGGTAACATGAAGCAAGTGCGCTAAGCGCATCCTGATTGGTTTGCCAAAACGAGTAACCGCTCACCTGGTTAGTAATGGGTTGATCGATGTCACACGAGGCTGAGCTGAGCAACAGAGGAATGAAGAGTAATTTTGTGAACGTTGAAATTATATTCTTCGATTTCATAAGATGCTGTTTTTGATTAATCAGAATTTTATATCAATACCTGCTGAAATGGTTTTGGCATTTGGATAATTCCGTCCAGCGATCTGATTATAACTTGTGAACGTATTACCATTGTTAAACGGAGTGAACTCCGGATCGACCCCCAGTTTTCCAAACCGTTCTGGAACGAATGTGAGTAGATTCTGCGCTGATATATAAATTCTCAACCCTTGAAGCTTGGCTTTACTAATCATGGGTTGAGGAAAATTATATCCGATCATAATATTTTTTAGTCGCAGGTATTTTGTGTCAAACAACCAAAAATCGGAGTAAGCAACATTGTTGAGATCGTCAGTTGTATTGTCAGTAAGCCTTGGATAAGAT
>CAZNCO010000703.1:0-2709 GCA_964571345.1 uncultured Ohtaekwangia sp. | reverse complement strand
CGTAACTACAGCAATAGTCCTGGATTGCGCTAAGTTAAACCGCAACCATTTAAGAAACATAAATTTCTATTCTCTCCCGCCCCTTTCCAGGATTAGAGCGCTTAAGACGTATAGTTCCTATTTCACCTGTTTTCTTAATATGCGTTCCACCACAGGGCACTTCAGAGAACTCTTTTATTTTCCAATACCTTCGCTCATTTGCCTCATCACTAAACGCGCTGATAATTTCTTGATTTGCATCAACGATATTCTGAGCATCTTGCTGTAATGAAGAAATAAAAGAAGAAATATTTTGGTCCCATTCAAAATCAATACGAGATTTATCAGCGGCAATATGTGCCCCTACTTTTACGACATCAGGAAACCGTTGACACACCAATTCCAACACCACTTCTGCCGCAAAATGTAAGCGCATGAGTTTGTATCGACGTTCCCAGTCAATGACCATGGTAACTTTGTCACCAACAGCAAAATTGTGGGTTTCATCAAGCGTATAAAAAATCTCTTTGCCATCTTTCCTTGCCTCTAAAACTGGATAACCGCCAATCGTCCCATGATCACTTTCTTGCCCGCCTGAAAAAGCGTAAAAAATGGTTTCTTTAACCGTTATTTGACTGCCACTTACCTTCGTCACTTGAGTATCCAATGTTGTGAGGTACGGGTCTTGCCAAAATATTTTCTTTGTCATGATGCCCTCTGCTCCGAAGCGCCAATAAATTGGCTAAGTGCTTTTAAATATGGCTTTTCTTCCTCAATAAAAGCCATATGGGCACTCTTTTCATAAATGATAAGTTTCCCTTGGGGTACTTGCTTTTGCGCATAGGCTAATGTTTCAGGATCCGCTTCATCATACTTCCCAACAGTAATCAATACGGGGATATTTAAATTTTTAAGCGAGCTCATTCGATCAAAATGCTTTAAGTTACCGTTGACTTCAAATTCACTGGATCCCCACATGGTTTTGTATATATCAAAATTGAGATACTCAAATGAATAAGTTAAATCACTCGGCCATTGCCTCATTCGGCAAACAAAGTGATGATAATAGATGTCTACCGCATTTAAATATTCTTTTGAATCGGTTGTTCCCTGTTGTTCATTGGTTAATATGGTTTGTTGCACATCTTGAGGGAGCTGACTAATCAGTTGTTTTGCATTCAAAACCCATAACGGGGTGCTTATCAAAGGACTAGCAAGAATGAGACTCGCTAATGACTCAGGGTGTTTAAGACTATATTCAATAGCAAGCGCTCCACCCCATGAATGTCCGAATAAATGAAATTTTCTCAAATGAAGATGAGCCACCAGCATTTCTAATTCATTTTCATATCGATTGATATTCCAAAGCGCGTCATTATTCTTTGAAATTTGTGAATGCCCACATCCTAGTTGATCATAAAATATCACAGGCCGTTCACTGGCTAGACTTGCTAAATTATTAAGATAGTTATGGGGAACGCCTGGCCCACCATGAAGAATAAGGATCGGTGTTTTATTTTTTGATTTCTCAGTACTTAAAATTTTATACCAAATGCTACCGCCCTCTACCTTGAGCATACCTTCTTTAGTGATAAGCGGTGTTGCTTTAGCATAAACAGATGAAATACTTATCAGCAGCATGGCAATAAAGCCGACTATTTTTTTCGATGTAAACAAATGCGCGCTCCTGTATAGATATAAAGATAACCTTGAGATTCATATAGACAAACCTAGGCATTCTACTAGGTTGATTTAATTGATAACAATACAGTAGAAATACGGTGGTTACTCCGCAAAAGACCTATTATAATGCACCCGTAGTTAAAAAAAGAATGAGACAATATAAACATGGCGCATCCAGAAGCAACGACAATTTATCCTATCACAGGCGTCACTGACACCTGCTTTTTAAAAAACATCGTTACCAATCCACAAATTATCGTCGGCAATTATACTTATTACCACGATCCGGTTGATGTTTATAATTTTGAGAAAAACGTCCTATATTTATATGATGAGCAATATGGACCAGGTGAGATGCTGGATCGTTTTATTATTGGCAAATTTTGCCAGATAGCAACCGGGGCGCGTTTTATTATGAACGCCGCAAATCATGTGATGGACGCAGTCTCTACCTACCCATTCAAAATTTTCGGAAAATCTTGGGCTAATGCCGAAATGAATCCGGTGTGCAAGGGAGATACCGTGATTGGTAACGATGTTTGGATTGGTAACAACGCCACGTTTTTACAGGGCGTTACTATCGGGGATGGTGCGATTATTGCTGCGTCCAGCGTAGTCACTAAAGATGTTGCTCCATATACCATTGTTGGCGGTAATCCTGCTCGAGAAATACGTAAACGTTTTGATCCAAAAACAATAGAATTTCTTTTGCATTTACGCTGGTGGGATTGGCCCATTGAAAAAATATCAAAACACCTTGGCGCATTAACGACTGGGGATCTTAGCCTTATCAAACAACTAAAGGATGAACAGGCATAAAAATACAACCATATTCCCATCAATACAAATTTAAAAGTTTAGACACTAACTCCACTTTATTACGAGCTTGCAGCTTATTTTTCAACGAAGCCAGGTAGTCTTCAACGGTTCGATAAGAAATCCCCAACATCAGGCCAATCTCTTTGGCAGTGAGGCCGCGAATAATCAGTGGTATAAATTCCTGTTCTCTGGCTGTGAAATGGGGGTTACGTCCTCTCTGTACAACAG
>CAZNCO010000702.1:0-2710 GCA_964571345.1 uncultured Ohtaekwangia sp. | reverse complement strand
AGACTCGACCGACCGGTTGAAACCATACTCTATTTTAGTCGATGGATTGTTGGTGAAGCCTTACTCCATAAAACTATTGAAGCTTCATGTACTTGAGGCCGCCCTGTTAGGGTTTGATCAGGAAGCACAGAATTCATTAGAGAAGCTCCAGGCCGTTCTTCCTCGAAATTTATATCAGAAGTTTATTAAAAATTATCCCGACTTCTTCACCGTAGACCAATAGGCTAGATTCTCGAAAAGATTTCAAAAAAAATCGAACTGTTGACATGAAAATTATTGATTTAAGAACCATGTCAGTGTAAAGGCAAATGTCATTCTTGTAAAGAATGTATTGATGGTTGCTGCTCTTAAAATTATATATTTGCGGTTCTTAAAACATCACCATGGAATTAAAATCTGTTGCCCTACAAGCTGTTCATGAAAAACTTGGCGCCAAGATGGTGCCCTTTGCCGGATATAACATGCCGGTGCGTTACTCGTCAGATATTGAAGAGCACATGACTGTGCGCAATGGTGTGGGCGTATTTGATGTAAGCCACATGGGGGAATTTAAAATTGAAGGACCTCAAGCGTTGGATTTAATTCAGCGCGTAACCAGCAACGATGCAAGCAAGCTAGTGAATGGACAAGCTCAGTATTCATGCTTGCCGAATGAAACAGGAGGAATTGTAGATGACCTGATTGTATACAAAATTAAAGACGAGGATTACCTGATCGTGGTAAACGCCAGCAACATCGAAAAAGATTGGAACTGGTTTGTAAAATACAATACGAAAGGTGCTACAATGAAAAACCTTTCGGATGAGTATTGTCTATTTGCTGTTCAAGGACCTAAGGCTGCGGGCGTGCTTCAAAAATTGACCAAGATAGATTTAGGCAGCATTAAATATTATCATTTCGCCATCGGTGAGTTTGCCGGGGTGAATCATGTTATTATGAGCAACACGGGCTATACCGGTGCCGGTGGTTTTGAGATTTATGTGAACAAAAATTCTGCTGAAAAAATATGGAACGCTATCTTCGAAGCAGGCAAAGACGAAAATATTAAGCCAATTGGTCTTGGTGCACGCGATACATTGAGACTGGAGATGGGTTTCTGCCTTTATGGAAACGACATTGATGACACCACGTCACCTCTTGAAGCGGGATTAGGATGGATCACCAAGTTCACAAAAGACTTTACTAACTCAGCCGCCCTGAAAAAGCAAAAAGAAGAAGGCGTACAAAAAAAGTTGGTAGGTTTCAAAATGGTTGACAAAGGAATTCCTCGTCATGATTATCAGTTAAAAAATTCAGCAGGTGAAGTAATTGGAAAAGTAACATCAGGAACAATGTCGCCTTTGCTGGGAATAGGAATCGGTCTTGGCTATGTAACCGCTGCCAATGCAGGCCCTGGTTCAGAAATTTTTGTAGATGTAAGGGGGAAATTATTAAAAGCACTGGTAAGCAAACTGCCATTAATTTGAAGACAACGTTATTTGAAAATTGCCCGCACTACTGATTTTCAGATCTTCAAATTGTCTAATTTTCAAATCATCTCATGAAAACAATTGATGTCTGTCTAAGTCCAGAACTCATGCATCTGTATGATATCCAAGATCGCACAGTGGTGGTCGTGGATATCCTTCGTGCTACTTCCTGCATGGTAACTGCATTTGCACACGGGGCAGAAAGTATTACACCTTTTGCAAGCCTGGAGGAATGTAGAAAGATGAAATTGAAAGGTTTCATAACCTCCGGAGAACGTGATGGAAAAAAAGTGGAAGGATTCGATAAAGGCAACTCTCCATTTGAATATAATGGAGAACAAGTTCGAGGATTAAAAATTGCTTTTACTACTACTAATGGAACACAAGCTATCGAAAAATCAAAGGGAGCGAAAGAAGTGATCATCGGATCTTTTTTAAACCTGACCACCGTAGCCAAATATCTTTTGCTGGGAGAAAACAACGCGCTGATTGTGTGTGCGGGGTGGAAAGGAAAAGTAAATCTTGAAGACACACTCTTTGCAGGAGCGATCGTTGAGAAATTAAAAGAATACCTGGGGCCAGATTGCGATGCTCCGTTAGCCGCACAGCACCTTTACAATATTGCAAAACATGACATGGTAAGTTTTCTTAATGCGTCCTCACACGTAAGAAGACTAAATAAACTTAACATTCATGACGATCTGAAATTTTGTATTACGCCCGATCAATATTCAGTATTGCCAAAATTGAAAAATGGGGTCCTGGTAGCCTGATTACTTTTTGTCAACACCCAGCAACGCCAGCGCTCCGTTTTTGAAAGACCTTCCAAAAGGAAGCAATTTATTTTCGATTTCGACTCCATCAGCAGAAACCGATTTCACATGACTGGAAGAAAGTAAAAATGAACGATGAATGCGTACAAACGAATGGTCTTTTAGTTTCTCTTCCAGAGAGCTTATGTTTTCTTTTACAATCAATATTTTGTCTGCCAGGTGAACTTTGACATAGTCGTCAAGACTTTCAATGAAGCGTATCTCTTTTACGAACACTTTATTCAGTTTTCGATCGGCCTTCAGAAAAACAAAATCATTTTGTTGTTGCACTGGTGAATTTTGAACTTGTTTTGTTGTGAAAAATTTGTTCACCGCTTTTAATAGTCTCTCAAACGAAATAGGCTTTAAGAGATAATCCACCGCATCCAGCGTGAACGCTTCAGTTGCAAAATCGCGATGAGCTGTTGC
>CAZNCO010000701.1:0-2713 GCA_964571345.1 uncultured Ohtaekwangia sp. | reverse complement strand
CAATTATGAACCATAAAAACAAATGTCATTGGCAGCCTGTCGAAGACCGACTAACAATACACTTCCTCCAAAGCGTACAAGCTCAGCGTGACAGTTTATTAATCAGGTTTGAATTAGTGCTACTGTCAGTTTTAGCCTGTCGAAGACTGACGCTGAAACGCGATTTTAAATTTGTAACTTTGTCCTGCACAGAATTGACGATAAGCCGTCAATTTCCGCGGTAAACCAGATTAAACGAAAGGTTGCTTTTATGATCTTAGTAGCATGAAAACAAAAACACATTTTATGACCCGATCTTTGAAAGGAATGTATAGTTTGCTTTTCCTTAGTTTCATTTTCGCGCTGGCATCGTGCAGTAATGACAACAATGCAGTTCAAACCGCCACGTTGCAAGTGCACCTTACCGATGCACCGGGCGACTACCAGGAAGTGAACATCGATATTCAGGATGTTCAGGTGCAGAGCAGCGACACTACCGGCTCAGACGGTGGTTGGAAGTCGCTGGACGTTAAAAAGGGAGTATATAATCTGCTGAAACTTACCAACGGACTCGACACGCTTTTGGGGACTGCAGTTCTTCCCGCAGGAAAAATCGGCCAGATCAGATTAATATTAGGTACTAACAATGCAGTTAAAGTAGGCGATCTGTCTTATAACCTCACTACGCCAAGTGCGCAACATTCTGGTCTGAAGGTGCTGGTGAATACAACCTTAAGCGGTGGTGTTACTTATAAAATTACGCTCGACTTTGATGCAGCCCGTTCTATTGTCCAGACAGGAAACGGCAAGTTTATTTTGAAACCCGTTATTCGTTCGGTAGTAGCTGCACAATCAGGCGCCATCAAAGGGGTAGTTACTCCCATAGCAGCAACGCCTGTGGTATATGCAATGCAGGGAACGGATACCCTGGCAAGTACGTCTGCTGATCAGACTACAGGTAAATTCTTGTTAGGCGGTTTGGCCGCTGGCTCCTATATGGTCACCTTCGCTCCCAAGACTGGCTATAAAGCCGACACCGTAAAAAATGTGTCCGTCACCGTGGGAAGTGTAACAGACCTGGGCACCGTGCAAATCAAGCAATAGCAAATTTCACTTATTACATGCAAGCCGATCTCAGCCAGAGATCGGCTTTTCTTTTTTATCGACTGGCGTTTCGAAAAGGCTTGCAGTGCGAAGGAGCTGGCCTCTGATTTAGCTGCGAAAAGAGATTTTCTAACCCATTGCTTTTCTTGTTCACGATTATGAATTTACAGGGTAAGTGCAAACGTCAGCCTCCGTTACCTTGCTCGCGGTCATCTGCCTGCAGTTGATCCTTTTAATTGCCTTTCTCCTTTCAAGCGGAAGAGGCAAGAAAACGAGTAACAGGCTTCTCGCATCGTTCTTTTTGCTCCTGGTGTTCAACCTCACCAATGGTATTCTTGCCGGCACCGGCTTCTATATTCAATTTCCCCGCTGGGCACACCTCACCGATGGCATCATCTTTTTGTGGGGGCCGGTGTTATTCTTCTACGCAAAATCACTCGTATACAAGAATTTTTCATTCCGGAAGACCGACTACCTTCATCTTATTCCTTTTTTTGTCTTCACCGTTTCATTCCTCATTTCGTACCATACTTTTGAAGCTGACTTCCAGCGAAAAATTGAACAAGCAATTGTCGAGCAGAAGTTGCCAATCCAATTTTATGTGGTTCTTGGCTCCGTGTATCTGCACATCATTGCTTACCTGACGAGCGCATTTCGTGAAGTGAAGAAATATAGGGCGCGCATTAAGGATCAATTTTCTGACCTTGAAAAGATAAACCTCGATTGGCTGGTTTTCATGTTAGGGTCAGTAGGATTTTTCTTCTTGTTTTCATTTATCCATTCGTTTCTTGCACTCACGCAGTTTCGCGACTTTTTTGAATATGGATACATGGTGCTACTCGGGCTGGTGTTCATATTCATCAATGTAATAGTAATGAAGGGGTTGCGTCAACCTGAAATCTTTGCCGGAGTAGAGATGCCGGAGCAAAAGCGAAAGACCCCTTCTCTGTCGCAATCAGAGGCGAACGAAATTCATGCAAAGCTCTTAGCCTGTATGGAAGACCAAAAACCTTATCTCGATGCGGCACTCACCATCGATCAATTGGCTAGTCGGCTTGATATTTCATCGCGCAAGCTTTCGGAAACGATCAATGGCTCTGGCCAGAATTTTTTTGACTTCATCAATTCGTACCGGATCAACGAGGCGAAGAGACTGATGGATCAGTCAGCCGATGCCCGGCTTACCGTCCTGGAAGTCATGTACCAGTCCGGATTTAATTCAAAATCGTCTTTCAACACGATCTTCAAAACCAAGACGGGACTCACCCCTTCGGCTTACAAGAAGCAAACCCGGTAATTTTCCGTTCGACCTTCTGTCAAAAGCGTTCGACTTCCTGCATCCGGACGATGAAAAAGGGAATCCAGTCGTATTTAGCAGAAAAAAAATTATGGAAACCCTTTCAAAATCTCGCCTCGTTGCCCTGTGGTTGCTTGCTGTAGCCTGCTTTGTGTTGCTGTCACCTAAATGGATATTTGCCCCCGCTGCCTGGATTGCCCCCGCTTTCCTGCTTGTAGTGGTTGGGCATGATAAGCCCTGGAAATCGTACTTCATCACATCGGCTGCGCTTTTTGTATCCGGAATGATTGCCAATTACAAAGTGATCCCTTTCCCCTTTGCGCTGTTTATGAT
>CAZNCO010000700.1:0-2714 GCA_964571345.1 uncultured Ohtaekwangia sp. | reverse complement strand
AAGAACAAACAATTGCGGTATTGGACAAATACTTTATCGACCGGCAACAAAGTCCGGAATTAAATGATTTGAAGCCTTTGTAAGAAGAAGAAATATCAAAACCGTTGTAGGTTGATGTTTATGGTCCGGAATGCGGATGGATTATCATTGCATTTAGTTTTAAGACGACTAGCTATGAAGAGGCCAATAAGCTACGCCTTACCGATATGATTTTATCAAACTCGCAAGCCGGCCTGATTGATCTCAACTTGAAACAAAAACAGAGAGTGCTGGAGCCGATGAGTTTTGTAAACAGTATGAACGATTATTCTCTTCACACCTTTACGGCTAAACCGCGAGAAGGCCAGTCACTCGATGAAGTAAAAAAACTCCTACTCGACCAAATAGATCTTATTAAGAAAGGGCAGTTCGATGATTGGTTAATTCAAGCCACGATTAACGACCTAAAGAAAAGTGCAATTCAACAATCACAGTATAACTGGTCGAGGGCAAATGACGAGGTGATGGCGTTTACTAACAATATGTCTTGGCGCGATTATATTTCTCGCACAGAGGCATTGAGTAAAATCTCAAAGGAAGACATCGTCAAATTTGTGAATCAACACTACAAAAACAACTACGTTGCTGTTTACAAGCGAACCGGAAAAGATCCAAATCAGAAGAAAGTAACGAAGCCCGCGATTTCAAAAGTTGTTCTGAATAAAGAATCGAAGTCAGCCTTTCACGAGAAAGTTCTTTCCAACAAAGTGGAAAAAATCAAACCTGTTTTTTTGAACTATCAGAAGGACATAAAAAAGCTGAAGATGACTAAGGACATAGATGTTCTTTATACTCATAATTTTGAAAACGACTTGTTTACACTTTACTATCTCTCGGATGTGGGCACTAACAATAATCCGAAAATGAAGGTGGCCGTTGAATACCTGGAGTATCTTGGAACAGATGAATTATCAGCGGAAGATGTAAAAAAAGAGTTTTATAAAATCGGCTGCAACTTTGGTGTTTATGCCGCTGATGAGCAAACTTATGTTTATCTAAGTGGTTTAACAGAAAATATGGATAAGGCGATTCTGCTTTTTGAAAAGTTACTGGCCAATCCAAAAGCAGATGAAGAGGCGTTGCAAAAAATGATTGATGGAATTTTTAAAAAACGCGATGACATTAAAAAAGATAAGGGTGCTATTTTATGGGAAGGACTTCTAAACTATGGCCTTTATGGAGCCAAGTCTCCCTTTACAAACGTGCTCACCAATAAGGATCTCAAAGAGCTTAAGGCGCAAGACCTGATAAACATTATCAAAGGATTTACAAAGACCGAACATCGCGTGCTTTACTATGGTCCTAAAACAGAAGATGAATTGTTGACTTCGCTTAATGCCGGGCATCAACTTCCAGAAAAATTACTCCCCGCTCCACCGCCTGTTAATTACGATGTAAAGAACATTGATCAACCCGCAGTTTATTGGACGAACTATGACATGGTGCAGGCTGAAATCATTTTCCTTTCGAAGGGAGACAAATTTGATGTTGCCAGAATTCCGGAAGCAAGAATGTTCAATGAATATTTTGGTGGCAACATGAGCTCACCGGTTTTCCAGGAATTGCGAGAAGCACAAGGGCTAGTGTATGCTGCTTTTGCCTCTTACGGGGTAGCTGGTAAGAAAACTGAGAGCGATCATTTTTTTGGATACATCGGCACGCAGGCAGATAAACAGGCGGAGTCCATGAAAGCGATGACAGATTTGATTCAAAACTTTCCGAGATCAGAAGGAGGCTTTGAAGTAGCCCGCAATTCGTTACTTAACCAACTCGAGAGTGAGCGAATCACTAAAACAGGTATCCTATTCAACTACGAAAGTGCTAAGCAAAAAGGCTTGGATCACGATGTTCGTAAAGACGTGTACGAGCAAATTCAAAACATGACAATTGAAGACGTTGCTAACTTTCAGAAGCATTTTATCAAAGGCAGAAAATTCAATGTGGTGCTGGTAGGTGACAGAAATAAGCTAAATTTGAAAGATCTTGAGAAGTATGGAGCAGTGAAGGAGCTTACATTGGATGAACTTTTTGGATATGAAAAACCCGTTACGGTTAAGTTAGAAGGACCAAATCAATAACCAGAAAAAATTTGAAGTGAAGTTTTTGTCTACAAAAAATATTCTAATCGTTGGCATTGTTTTAACGCTGTGTTTGGCTGCATACTTCGTCATCTCTACGAAGAAAAATAGCGCAATAGCGATTGTTGAAAAAATTGAATTACCTAAGCCCGAACTAAAATTTGGTTTGCTTGTAAATGGATTGGATGTCGAAGAAAAGACCGTTCAGCGCAATCAGCTTTTTCTGGATTTGCTTGCATGCGTAACGGTTGATCCAAAAATTTTACAGCAACTCAATACTCTATCGCGCAAGGTTTTCGATTTCAGAAAAATTGCTTCGTCAAAGAAATATGCACTCATTTCAAAAAAAGATTCGCTAAAGACGGCCGTAGCATTGGTGTATGAACCGAATCCAGTGGAGTATATTATTTTTCACTTGCGAGACACGTTATTGATCGAGTCCTGCCAAAGGGAAGTGAGTATTCAGGAAAAAACAATTACCGGTGTTATAGAGTCATCTTTATACGAAACCATCGAAGCAATGTCTATTTCTCCAGAACTTACCAACAAGTTTGTGGATGTATTTGGATGGCAAGTTGACTTCCAACATTTGCAAAG
>CAZNCO010000699.1:0-2715 GCA_964571345.1 uncultured Ohtaekwangia sp. | reverse complement strand
GAGATAGGATAAATTTCCAACGGGCTCATCCGCATCAAGGTTTGAATAAAAATGAATGTCGGCAAGGGGCTACAGAATGGGCGTATATTTTCCTCCCACCTGGTCGCCAAATGATTTATAATATTTTGTGAAGATAGCAGGGAACTTCGCTTCAAACGTTTTTGGATCATACTTCTCCGGCATCAACAAATACGTGTAAACATCCGGATTCCAGAACGCTTCTGATTTTATCTGCCCCTGATCCACCACCCACTCGCGGCTCTTGCTCAATCCGGAAAGGAGGAAATCAAATTTAAGGTGCGTGTTTTTCGGAATATCCTTGATCACGGCCGTCACCTTCCAGGCCTGGCCATCAATGATCAATTCCTGATTGAGGGGATCTTCATTTCCAAAATATCTCTTCGCGGTAGACTCAGTTAGAACTACTGAATTGAGAAGATTGAGGCAAGTCTTTTCGTCACCGGAAATGAACTCATTTTTAAAAACATGAAAGTAAGTTGAGTCGGTGCGCACTACATCTTCTTCGTACTGAGATACCTCCGCGCCTTTCTTCTCGCGCTTCACCAGGGTGTGATCCCAACTGTTGGCACGCGTTACTTCCTGCACTTCGGGTAATTCAGCTTTCAGGATTTGCCCCAGCTCACGTGCACTTCGTGCCACACGAAAGTCAACACCGGTAGCCTGAAGATGTCCGCCAAGCCGGTAGATGCGTTCGTGATTGGCATAATGTTTATCGAAGGTGAGATCGTGCTGCAGGATAAGCAACAGCAAAATACCCACTGCAATACCCAGTGCAAGGCCCAGTATATTGAGTATTGAAAAGAACTTGTCTTTGAGAAAAACGCGGACAAAAAATTTAATATGGGTAAGCAGCATAGTGAGCAGGTTTATGTATGAGATGCACGAAGTCCTGAAAAAGTTATAAGCCACTCAATAATAATGCCGTCAGAGAAAGAGGCGATTCCGTTGCCCTCGAAGCGTTTTAATCAAATTCACTGCACAGTTTTGAACAATGATGTTCGAAAAGGCCTTCAAAAACAAAAAGCCAACGTTTTTAAAACTCTTGTGTTCTCCATTAGAAATTCAAAATGATTACAAACAAGAAAGCCGGCTCATCACCGGCTGTTCAATGCTCTATTAAATGATTTGACTTATGAAGGATTGCTTACCTGATTTGAGACTTTCAACGTGAGATTGCCGCCATAGAGCAATCCAATAGAAATAAGCAGGCACGGCACAAGTCCAGAAAAAATGGCGTCTCTCACTCCTGCAACAATCAACACAAAAATCACATATGCGATAAATCCATGACCAAATTTGATCATTCTTTCAAGGCCACTCATCTCCTTTGTTCGGGACACAATGAACTGCGGAATTAAAATGCTAAGCAGAAAAGCTCCTATGCGGCTGTTGAGGTTTGCCTCTGAGTCCAGCGTCATAAATCCAATGACGAGCATGAGCAGAAGATTCAATACAATCAAATAAAACCAATTAATAACGGTGGTGGCAATTTTGGTGTGGCTATTTTCCATAAATGTTTGTGTTTAAGTTTGATCGAAAAAGACAAATATCGAACCAACTATTCGTTATGGTAAAACGAGATTGGGCTAACTAAATATAGACAATTAAGATGACTCATTTATAATTTGATTCATCAACACGGTTGTCGCGAGCACTACTTCATTCTGAACGCAGGAAAACACAAAGCCGGCTCATCACCGGCTTTCGTTCTTGAATTCAGATTTCTTTTAACGCTTTATTGTCAAGCGTGTGGAGTTGGTAAACAGCATATAATTCTGCTTGCGCGTGCTCCAGTGGTAGCCCAATGAAAACGGCATTGGCTGGCTTGCTCCTTTGTAAGCCGAATCCAAATCAGCCTGGTACAAATACCTACCGAAGTCTTCTACGGGGGCTACATAGTCACCAAAGAATTGAGCCTTCCATTCTGGCTTGTTCTTGAAATACTTATACGGAATGCCTGTGTCATCCTGGAACAACGCTTCACTGTTTTTCAAGATCAAGTCACGTATCTGCGAGAACTCCGTAGCATGGTGCATGAGGTACGAAGCTGATTTCACAAACGTATTGTAAGGCGCTCTGTTTTGAATAAACTTCACCAGTGGCTGGCGTTCGTTCAGGCCCTTGTCGGCAATATTTGAGCTGAAGTAGTAAACTGTTTTCATATCCCCGCGCTCGCGATGGCGTACCACAAACTTTACACCTTGTATTTTGCCCCAATGCACCTGGTTTCCTTTTACTTCTTTCTCTTCTCCATTTCCTACCAGTGTGATGAACTTCTGTGAAATCATTTCATATCCTGAGCGCTCGAAGAAGAAATACATGGGAGGCAGTACACCTTTCACCTTCTTCAAGTCTTTGATCATGTGATTGGTGATGAAATAGCTTTTGTTAAAAATGTCGCGCAGTGAATTGCCGAGACTATCCAGAAAATTATCGCGGTCTTTTTCAGGTATGGAATCCAGCGAGGCAATCGGGCGCACCGGCTCCAATGCCATCATGGTGTATTCCTTCGTGCGGGGAAAAAGATAACAAGCATGAAGAAAATCCGGACCTGAAAAAGGATAGATCAGCGGCAATGAATCGTTGATTGACTTTGAAAGCGTTTCCTTTTCCCACTCGGCCATTTTGCTAAGACGTGAGTCCAACATCTTTTTCCAGTTGGCATCCATCGATGTTTGATACTCAACCCAATAC
>CAZNCO010000698.1:0-2720 GCA_964571345.1 uncultured Ohtaekwangia sp. | reverse complement strand
CGGCTTTCAAAACTTAACAAAACCCTGCAACTCATGTCAAAGATTGAGAATCAACAATTTGTGGAAGTTGAAAAAATCAACATGAATGATTTGATTGAAAAAATCTTAACCTACGTTGAAGGGCACCAGGAAAGTTTCAAAATCAGAGTCTCAGTAGATACAGACAAGAATGTAGTCATTCTTGCGAATCCTTCTTTATTGGATACGCTGTTCACCAATCTGATTAAGAACGCCTTCCTGCATAATAAACATGCCGGGGAAATCTCAATCAGGCTGAATCACGCTACCTTCGAAATCGTAAACACTTCTGCTCAGCCCGCGATTCCGAAGGAGAAACTTTTCCAAAGATTTTTTAAGCAATCAAATAACAGAGACAGTTGGGGTTTAGGGCTGGCTATCACTAAGAAGATTTGTGATATCAACCATTGGGATCTGTCCTATTTCACTCAAGATGGATTACATACCTTCACGGTCAAATTCAGCAACTAGAAATCATCTCCAATTTTCTTCCAAAATCAATTGCTATTTTTGACTTCCAAAAGGCTTTAACGAACAAGAAATTTTGAAGACATTTTTTCGTCACATACTTACAACCGCATTTGGATGTGCGTCAAGTCTTGCTATCGCACAAAGCATTGAAGGAACGGTCACTTCAAAGCACGTTCCTTTGGAGTTTGCAAACGTGGTTGTTTATAAATCAAGCGACACCACTAAAATTGTAAACGCTACCTTCACGGATTCGCTTGGCAATTTCTCAATCAAACAAATTCCTTTTGACTCTTACCTTCTTAAAATCAGTCTGGTGGGATATCAATTGTACAGAAAACAATTTGTTCTTGACTCCTCACACCCGGTTGTTTCATTGGGCGCAATAGATCTTCCTGAAGATGTGAAGCTGCTGAATGCAGTTGAGGTAACAGCCCAAAAACAAACGCTGGTAAAAACACCGAGTGGCTTTATTGTTAACGCAAAAGATAATATCTCTCAAGCATCAGGAACTGCGACTGACTTATTGCGGAACACTCCTACCGTAGTGGTTGATGACGAGGGAGCGATCACGATCAGAGGAAAAAGTCCTTTGGTTTTAGTAAACGGTCGAAACTCGACACTGTCATCCACCGATCGTATTCCAGCAAGCAGTGTGGAGAGTATTGAAATCATCAACAATCCGTCTGCGAAATACGATGCCGATGCAGATGGAGGAATTATCAACATCACATTAAAGAAAAACAAAGCGAACGGAACAAATGGCTCGGTGGCAGTCGGGGGAGGATACGGAGCAGCAGGACGGGTAAATTCAGCTTTCGTGATAAATCATCAGGAAGGTAAATGGAATGTTGCGTTGGCATACGACAATCGCTTTTCAAACAGAACTAGAAAAGCACAAGCAGAACGAATCGATTTCACTTCGACAGATAACTATGACCTTCTTCAGAACCGGCACGACTTGCGTCTTGAACAAACGCAAAATCTGAAATTCAATGCAGACTACAACATGGACAAGAACAACGTGTTCAATTTCGAGTTGATCGGCAATCTCAACGGTGAAGATAATCATGAAACTCTGGTCTCACTGTTCAATAATCAGAGTAATCAATTCAATAGCCAGAACTCACGCTATTCGGCTGAGTTTCTCAGAGAGAAAGCCATTGAATCTGCCTTGAACTACAATCATAAGTTTACTGACCAGCGAAAGAATCTGTCTGTCAATCTTACAACAGCCTTCAATTTTGATAAGGAAAATACCGATATCACTACACAATCGTTAGATCAAAACAGCAACAGCATTGGCAATCCATATTTGCAACGCACACACAACTATCAAAATCTGAACATCAGCAATTTCAGGTTTGACTACACGCAAGCCATTGGAAATACCGCCACGATGGAGACGGGTTATAAATTGATTTTGAGAAACACCGATGCGGACTATCAAAACGCATATTTCAAAAACGATACGTATGTGGTGAACCCCAACGCCAGCAATCTGTTTCATTTCAATGAGCAAATCCATGCCGCCTATTTCATCTACAAAAACTTTTTGGGCTCGCCAGACAAATTCAAATACGATATTGGTATAAGAGGTGAGCAGGTAGTGAATGAAGGAAAACAGGCAGATGCCAAACCTTTGTTTACCAATCAATATTTCAACTACTTCCCTTCTTTGAATGTGGCGTACTATACGAACAGCACTAATTTTTTAAAGCTAACGTTCAGCAGAAGGATCAATCGCCCATCGTTAGGCCAACTCAATCCATTTATTGACATCACCGATTCTCTTAACACGCATGGGGGAAATCCATATCTCAAACCAGAGCTTATCAATTCAACAGAGTTTGGTTATAGCATGGAATGGAAAAATGTTTCCAGTGTTTCAAATTTGTTCTATCGTTACTCAACGAATATCATCCGCCCGTTCATTTCCTTAAATCAAAACGGAGTTGCTTTGACAGTGCCGATGAATTTTGGCAATGCCACCGTCTATGGTTTCGAAGAAATATTCTCTGTGTTGGCAACTAAATTCTACAGTGTCAACACAACGGTCTCCTTGTTTCAGCAAGTCATCGATGGCAGCAATGTGAACAGCGATGCTGTCAACAATTATTTCAGTTGGTATGCAAAAATGATCAACAACTTAACCTTGTGGAAAGGAGGCAAGATGCAGTTGATAGGCAATTACAATTCACCGATAGCCACCCCGCAGGGAACACGGATTGCAG
>CAZNCO010000697.1:0-2726 GCA_964571345.1 uncultured Ohtaekwangia sp. | reverse complement strand
CAGGAGCTCCATTTTTCATTGCGAGCTCCATCACCTTCACAATTTTTTCGGCATGTGTTTCGGAGAGGGATCCCCCAAAGACTGTGAAGTCTTGTGAGAATACATACACTAACCGACCTCCAATGGCGCCATAGCCCGTGACTACTCCGTCTCCGAGATAGTATTCTTTATCCAAGCCGAAATCTTTGCTTCGGTGCATCACAAATTTTCCGAGCTCCTCAAACGAGCCTTCGTCCAGCAGTAAATCGATGCGTTCACGCGCAGTGAGTTTTCCTTTGGCATGTTGTTGTTCAACTCTTTTCTCGCCACCACCCATTAGAGCCTCGTTATTTTTGCGATTCAGTTCATCGAACTTTTCCTGTAGTACTTTGTCTTTGGATTTCATAGAAGATTGTCTCGCTGCAAGATAGAAATTGTAATTGGATGTGGGAAGGAAACTTCATACTACATTCTGGATGCAGGATTCTTGCAGTCGCGCTTTGAATCTAGTAACTAGCACAGGTATAAAACATCCAGAAATCTCTATGCGCGTAGCTATTATTGATATGGGAACCAATACGTTTCATCTGCTAATTGCGGAGGTTAGTGACAGGAGTTTCCAGTTTTTGTATGAACAAAGGGAGGCTACGCGACTTGGTGCGGGGGGTATTAACCATGGAAGAATTACGGACGAGGCAATCGGACGTGCGCTGAATACTTTGCAGAAATTCAAAAAAGTGATTGTCAATTATGAAGTTGCAACCACGATGGCGTTTGGCACGAGCGCAGTGCGTAACGCAACGAATGCATCCGAGCTTGTTCAGCATATTCATATTATCACCGGCATTCAAACTAAAATTATTTCTGGAGAGGAAGAGGCTTCATTGATTTACGAAGGAATAAAGCTTGCGATGGATTTAGGCGATGCAAATTCATTGATTATGGATATCGGTGGTGGGAGTGTAGAGTTTATAATAGGAAATAGAAATGAAATTCAATGGAAGCAGAGTTTTGAAATAGGTGGACAACGGTTGTTGGATCGGTTCAAGCCGCACGACCCAATTCTGACGGACGATATTAAATTGATCAATGAATACTTCCAAGAAAGGCTGGAATCTCTTTTTGAGGCAATTGAAAGGCTCAGCCCTAAAACATTGGTTGGTTCGTCAGGATCGTTTGATACATTCAGCGAGATGTACTGCTTAAAGAATGGAATGACTTATCCGCGAACACCCGAGACACCCCTCACCTTTGATGCATTTTATAAAATTCATCAGGAGTTAATTTCAAAAGATAGACGACAGCGCATGGAAATTCCGGGTATGATTGAGTTGCGTGTGGATATGATTGTGGTGGCGTCTTGCCTGGTGAAATATATTTTAGATCGTTGTAGCTTTAACGATTTGCGTGTATCTTCTTTTTCGTTGAAAGAAGGAGTACTGGCCAGTCTGATTTCTAAAACCACGCAGTGAGGCTTGCGGTGATTTGAGTGTTCGTTGATGTGGGATGCTGGTCTTTGTCGAGGTAAACAGTTTTTGGAGAAAAGAATTCCCGTGCTTCTAGTCGGAATAATGCATTGTGATTAGGGCTGTAGTTTAAGCACAGTCCTGAGGAATAGGTTTCAAATCCAAGAGTGCCAAGCTGTGTTAGTTGAAAAACGCCATCTGCGTCTTTGAAGTATTCAATCCGGCCCGAAAGAGATAATGCATCTTTGAAATAATATCTACCAATAAAGTTGATGGTTCCCCAGGTTGCCTGGCTAATATTTATGCGATCTTGACTGCCGATATAAACGCAGGATGTTGCGTCAAATTTTTTCGAAGCTTTGTAGATCCAATACAGGTCTGTGAAGTAGCGCATACGAAAATCTGGATGCAGTGTTGATCGTTCATCACCGATATACGTGTCCCAGTTAAACAGCATCTTTGGATTTGGCCTCAGTTCAACTTGAGTACCGAGCGATTTTCCGTTGTGGTTATCCTGAATCACTTGCCAGCCATTAAGCAGATACAAAGTCGTGGTTACTTTATCACTGAGCGGAATAGTAAGTTTTGCGCCCGATAAGTAATAGGGAACATTTTGAGGCGCAAAGGAGCGTGTGTACATGAGATGATCTTTTGAAATGGCACTCTCATTGGTGTAGGGTGATCCAAAAACTCCCACATCCAGCCAGATATCCCGCTTTGCGAAAAGGCGAACGCCTACATTTCCTTCCACAAAATTTTTCAATGAGCCAGATTCATTTATGTAGTTGGCATTCATGTAAGTGCCAAAACCAGGCACAAGACGTGCACGGAAATTAGTAGACTTATATCTCAGGTCAAGATAAGCGAGGTTGATGGTGATTTCATTCAACTGATCGTTTGAGACAAAAAAAGGGTCTCTATTTTTTGCTGGCTGATTAAAAGAATAACTGTAGTAACTGTCTACGTATCCGCCAATGCCGAGATGCCCAATGGTGGTGGCAGTCAGCGTATCCATTACTGCGGTATTTACAACTCCTTCCTGCGCCAATAGGTTATTGAAACACAACGCGTAGGAAAAAAACAAAAGCCATTTAGACATACTTGCAATTTGCCGAAAGTTAAGGGAAAGAGTATTATTCAGAAAACTCGGAGGGGTCTGGCCCAATGCCCGAATTATGATCGCCACGCTCAATAGCCTGCGTGATGGAGTTTACCACATCGTCTAATTTTTTAGCAGACACTTGTAAGTGGTTCATGCACTCTTTCTCATGGTCTTTGAGG
>CAZNCO010000696.1:0-2729 GCA_964571345.1 uncultured Ohtaekwangia sp. | reverse complement strand
TCACCGTTGCCTTGCACAATCACATGATGAATTTGATTTTTAGTGTCAAAGTAGACAGTCATCTTCCGGCCTTTGATCTGGTTAAAGTTTTTGAGCGAATCGGTGGATACCACAAAAGAATTTCCAATCATGTAAATGCGGTTGATCTTTTTATTCACGAGCAAAACGCGGATGGAATCAGCCGTCATCTGGTTTTCTTCATTCCACAATACCGGGTTTCGGTAGAAGTAAAGCATAGAGTCGGCAGAAACGTAGGCCAATGAATCTGCTTTTCCCTGCATCCCCACTTTGTAAATCTTTACGTCATGATAGGCGAGAAGCCGTTTCTTTTTTGGGATGATGTTTTCCAACGACACCAGTGTATCAGCAGAAATGAAAAGTGAGTCGCCCTGCTCGTCAATTTTCACTGCATAAGAATTTCCATAAACTTTAGAGATACCTCGCTTCTTGTCATAGAAGCCATTGTCACCGTAAATGAGCATGTTCTCTGTTTTGGAAGTCATCACCACATGGCCTTTTACTTTATAAAATTTGGCGATGTTATCGATATCGTAATGGTCGCCCTTTATCCGATAAGAAGGTGATTCCATTTCGCCATTTACCAGGGTAGAGTATTTGCGGATGGTGTTGTATTCCCCATTCTGGTAGTACGCCATCTTTCCCTCTTTGTCTTTCAGCGTGGTGTAATCCCGGAAGTAAACAATTTTTGTTTTGGAGTTGTATTGCAGTGTATCGGTGTTAAGTGTGTTTTCTTTGTTTACACCCACCACCTCTTTTTTGAACGAAGCAAGATTGGTGCGCACGTCATAATATCCTTTTTCGCTGGTAAGCACGTTGGTGGTGTCTACCAGTTTTCCTTTGTTGAAATACTTGGCAAAGTTTCTGGCCCGGTCATAATCCAGAAAATCGGTGTAGAGTTTCATGATTCCTGTCTTCTCAAACACGACCTGGTTGCGCAGGTAGGCAATCTTCCTGGTGCCATCATACGAAAGTTTGACAGAAGTTATGTCTACCGAATCGTCTGTAATGTGCACATGACCGAAGGCATCGAGTTTGTTTTCGCTGCGAAAGAAATAAGCTGAGTCGCAATATATGGTGGTTTGATTTTGTTTAAAAATCACGTGCCCGAGCAGTTTATCAAACCGCTTACCATCTCGCATGCTTCCTTTCAGACTATCGGCATGATCCAGCTGCACTTTTTTTTGGGCCGTTGCCGCCAACGATACGAAAAGTAAGAAAATCAATAAGTGAATTCGTTTTTTCATGGAGCTCCACGTCTGCAATGAATGTGCCACTTTAGAAGGTTATGGGTAATGAAATCACTTCGCTGCCGCGTTTTACTTTCACATCCGTGGACTGGCCTTTTTCAAATTTCCCCAAGGTCTCCATGTAAGCCTGAATGTCTTTAATTTTGTATTCTCCGATTTGAATAATCAAATCTCCCGCGAGTACACCTGCCTTCTGTGCCGGCTTGCCCTCACTAACACCATCCACTTTCAACCCTTCTTCGGTGCTGGTGTAGCTGGGCATTACACCCATGGTTACTTTAAAAGATCGAGCCGAGCTCAGTGATTTATTCTTGGTAGGAAGAAAAGCGAGTTTAGGTTCTTTGTCCAATTTATCAACCAGTTTCACAATTAGTTCCAAAACCTCCTTCTCTCCCGTGTAATTGATTTTGTCAAAATCATCAGAGGGCTTGTGGTAATCGCTATGAGATCCGGTAAAGAAATGTAGCACCGGAATATTTTTCAGATAGAAAGAAGTGTGATCACTTGGACCAACGCCAGCAGAATCTGTTTTGATAGAGAGCGACCCTTTGGTAATATTTTTCAATTCAGTTTCCCACACCGGGCTGGTACCTGTGCCGCTTATCGCAAGGCTTTTGGTGGCTGGGTCCAATCTTCCGATCATATCCATGTTGATCATGTAATTCACTTTCTTGAGATCGATGGAGGGATGTTCACTGAAATATTTTGATCCATACAATCCAAGCTCTTCACCGCTGAAGGCAATGAACAGGAAGTTGTATTTCTCCTTCTTTTTGTTCGCCTGAAAATAGCGAGCTAACTCCAGCAAACCGGCCACTCCAGAGGCGTTATCGTCTGCCCCATTATGAATCTTTCCTTGCGGGTTAGCGTCCAGCGAACTTCCGTTTTCGCCCAACCCGAGGTGATCATAATGTGCTCCTAAAATAATGGTGAACGGAGCTTTGTTATCCAGATATGCCACCACATTGGCAGCTTGCCCTTGGGCCCCTGTGCCGTGTACGCCACATTTAAATGAGAATGACTGTGTATACCCTTCTGTGCCGGCTTTCGCTAAATTTATTTTTTGAAATTCGGATTCAATGTAAGCTCTTGCCATTTTCTCACCTTCGCTACCCGTGCCACGCCCATTCAGGGAATCGCTTGCCAGGATGTGAACATGTTTTTTCAGGTTCTCCTCCTTAATCTGTGCACACGATACTTCAACTGCTACGAGCACGAGACACTGGAGTAACGAAATTTTTCTCATTCCCTACAATTTTTGCGCAAGTTAAGGCAGAATTCTTTTTGAAATGAGAAATAAAACAGTTTTGGTTTTCTTTCCGTTAATGTGATCAGTTATTTTTGCCCAACACTGAAAAAGCATGAGACCAGCAATAACAAGAGATCACAAATATGCCTCTGTAGCGGGACGCATCGAGAAGTTGATTGAAAACGGAGCATTGAAAGTTGGGGATAAACTTT
>CAZNCO010000695.1:0-2732 GCA_964571345.1 uncultured Ohtaekwangia sp. | reverse complement strand
TCTCTTCGGGTGTGGAATTTGCCTGCAACACTTTTATATGCGAAAAGGAGTTTAGTGGAGAATCCGGTGTAATTGACCACCTAAATCCGGAAGAAACTGACCAGTGAATCCGGAGCAAACTGACCACCTGAATCCGGAGGAAATTGACCATCCTTATCCGGTGAAATTGACCACCCCTGATTGATGTCTGATTGTCGCCTGTTTTAGTGGAAAAAAAATCATGACGTTGGAGCATAAACTCCAACGCCATGGCCAACAAAACAATAGCGATGATTCAAATCCGTCAGATACTGCGCCTGTACACACAGGGCAAGAGTAAACTTCAAATCGTGATGCTTACAGGAGTGTCGCGCAACACGGTCAAACGCTACCTGCGCAGATTTGACCAGGGAAACTATAACTACGAAGCGATTAGTCACATGACTGATCACGAACTGGAGATACTCTTCGGTACCACTGATCAAGCGAGTGACTCTAATATAAAACTACAAGTCCTTCAAAGCTTATTCCCTGAACTGAGTAAACAACTCAAGCGAAAAGGCATGACCCTGCTCAGGCTATGGGAAGAGTATCATAAGCAGTATCCTGATGGATATCGCAGAAGCCAGTTTTGTCTTCACTTCAATCAGTACGTACGAGGAACCAATCCGGTGATGCATTTAGAACATAAAGCGGGTGATAAGATGTACATTGACTTTGCCGGAGATAAACTGGCCATTGTTAATCCGCTCACCGGTGAAGAGAAGAAAGTGGAAGTCTTTGCCGCTATCCTGGGTTGTAGCCAGCTCACGTATGTTGAAGCAGTATATTCTCAAAAGACAGAAGATTTAATTCATGTGACCGAAAATGCGTTTCACTATTTCGGTGGCACAACAGCCGCGATTGTTCCTGACAACCTGAAGAGTGCGGTGACCAAAAGCAGTAAATACGAACCGCAGATCAATGAGACGTTTGCTGACTTTGCCGAACATTACAGCACGGCCGTCATCCCTGCCAGAGCCTATCGTCCACGGGATAAGTCCTTGGTAGAAGGAATTGTAAAAATCATCTACACTAAGATTTACGAACCTATCCGGCAACGCACGTTCACGAGCCTGGAGGAACTCAATGCAGCGATCCGGATTCATTTACAGGATCTTAATAACGCCCATCTGAAAGGAAGAGATTATAGCCGCAGGCAACAGTTTGAAGAACTCGAGCGCCATGAACTACACTCTTTACCAGCCTATCGCTATGAGTTCAAAAGACAGTTGATTGTAACGGTAATGAAGAACGGGCATGCAGGCCTTAGCGTGGATAAGCATTACTACAGTGTTCCTTTTCGGTTCATCGGGAAGCAGGTAAAAATCCTCTATACGTCCACACAAGTAGAGATTTTCTACCGCTATGAACGTATCGCGGTTCATGCACGTAACCAGCGAAAATATCAATACACTACCGTGAACGAGCATTTGGCTTCGGCTCACCGCTACCTCAGCGACTGGACAGCGGATAAGTTTTTGGAACAAGCTAAAGTTATTCATGCCGATGTAGCCTCTTATATCGGTAAAGTGATTGACGGCAAAGCCCATCCCGAGCAAGCCTATAAATCCTGTTCTGGTATTTTAAGCTTAACGCGCAAAGTAGGTGCCCAACGATTGATCAATGCCTGCCGAAGGGCAGATCAATATGGTATTTATAACTATCCCATCATCGTACAAATCCTTGACAAGAAACTCGATGTGTTTTCCCCAGAGAGCGAACAGATCAATTCCATGCCCGACCACGATAACATCCGTGGGGGTGATTATTATCAATAACAAAATCAATTAACTAAATCCTTTACTATGAACAATGAAACACTCGAAAAAATGAAGAAGATGCGCCTGCTGGGCATGCATCGGGCTTTTCAAACCAGTCTGCAAACACCACGACCGGAAAGTCTTACCGTAGATGAAATGGTGTCACAGCTCATCGACAGTGAATGGGATGACCGGCACAACCGTTCTATTGACCGGAGCATGAAGCGAGCTAAGTTCCGCTACAATGCTACTTTAGAGCATTTGGATTATGCTCCTCAGCGAGGGATTGATAAAAATCAAATCCATCGTTTTGCCGATGGCTCTTTCATTAGGCAGAATGAAAATATCCTCATCACCGGAAGTACAGGTACGGGAAAAAGTTTTCTGGCTTCCGCACTGGGGCATCATGCCTGCTTGATCGGGTTTAAGGTATTGTACATGAATGCTACCCGGTTATTCGCTCAGTTGAAGATGGCGAAAGCTGATGGATCAATACTCAAAGAAATGGCACGCATTGAGCGACAAGACCTGCTCATCATAGACGACTTTGGAATACAACCTTTTGATCACCCGGCCCGACTATCCTTACTGGAACTTATCGAAGACCGACATGGAAAACGCTCCACCATATTAACCTCTCAGCTACCAGTCAAACAATGGCATGATGTTATTGGTGAACAAACGGTTGCCGATGCAGTCCTCGACCGGATCGTACATAATGCACATAGGGTGGAATTAAAGGGCGATTCGCTTCGTAAAAAATGGACAAAAAAAGCAGCAGAAGAAAACCCAGATTAACTAACTTTAACACACTGATTTTGGCAGCACAATTTTGACATCAACTAGGGGTGGTCAATTTGCTCCGGAAACAAGTGGTCAATTACACCGGATTTTGCACCTACGTCCGTTCTCCAAAACATCACACATGAAATCCATTGCCCATTCTTCATT
>CAZNCO010000694.1:0-2733 GCA_964571345.1 uncultured Ohtaekwangia sp. | reverse complement strand
TATTCGAGTAACCGTTAGAGCGTTATGTATTGTGCATGGCCTTCAAGGACTTCAATGTTTCCCACTTCTTTTTTGATTGAATTATTATAATCCGATTTGTAAAATGACCCTTATGACGAAAAGAAAAGTAAGAAATGATTTGAGCTGGGTTGCCGCTTGTTCCATTGCGAAGCCAGGGCGCGCTCTGGAAGTCACTCGTCAAGTGATTTCCTCAGAGAAAGAGAGTTTCAAAGATGATTTTATGATGCTTGCCCAGCCCCCCCGAGATGGATCCGAAAAATGGAGGCCATTATATTTCTTCCTATGGAAATATGTAACATCTGAGGTTGATTTGTTAACGTTAATTTATGAGAAAATGAAAATTAATCCGCTTGCCTATGTTAACGCTGCAGACGAAAGTTTTCTTTCGCACATTTCACACATCTATTCGATGCAGTGTGAACAATACTTTTTGTGTTTCGACAATTGCCAGTCCGTACCTGATAAGGTTCTTGAGTTTATAGTATTGATAAGTCGTATTTTGAATTGCAAGGTGATTATGCTTCACCGAATACAGGAAACGAATTCTAATCATGGGCGGAATAAACCACATTTGGAAATGCCATTCCTAAGGGACAGGAGTTTACAGAAATTCCACTCGGGTAAATCTGGGTCAAAAAAACACCGAACGAGAGCGCCTGATCTAGGCTAATCGCTCAGTCTAAAGTTATGGTAACTCAAGATTAGTGCTCGATTCCTAAGGCACAAAAAACTAATCTCCATTTGCAATCATGTATTGAATAACGGCATCCCAAAAGTGCTGCCACAAGAACCATTTTGTCCAAAATTTATGGAAGCTGAGGTCTATTAGTTGAAACCAGAAAGACCACAGCAAGATATTCTGATCTGTAGATGGGGCATAATTGTCAATGGTTTCAATAAAAGTACAAAGCTAAGGAATTCAAGTGAGTCTTTTAACAAAACAAAACAGTAAAAAAAATTTCAAAGTAAATATAAGTACTGATAATGAACTCTTTCTGGGCAACCAGTCATGCGTGGCTCACGATGACCAGCTCACGAGTTTTACTGCAACTATGCAGTTGTTTGACGATTGCAAAGAGAACTTTTAAACCAAATAAGATCAACCATGATAAACTTAACTACTTCAATCAAAGACGCTTTTTTTAACCGCAACTGCTTCGCGCCACATTACAGTCTTCTCAATACTTTTTTTTTACAAGACAAGATTGGTGCTCTACATGAAGCAAAGACGCGAGCGGTGGGGATCAGATGCTTACAACTGCACCAGACGTATGGATTCACCTACGAGATGCTCTATGAAAGCCTAAAGGAAATATTCAGTCTACCAAATCAGATTAAACTAAGTGAACAAATTGATCTTTCAAACTTTGACATTTTCAAGAAGTCTTTGGATAGCCTCCTTGCCAATTATGATGCACCGATTGAATACAAAATCATCAAACAAAACGTAGCATGAACGTGATAATTACAACGATTGTTTTTAAAAAACGTGCAGTTATGTTTCGCAATCGGGCACCACCTCTCTGGTCAAAAATCTCAATTAGAATTATTATGAACTTAATCAAACAGAAATGTCGTCCGGCAGGACTAAAAGAGAACCGCTGTCCACGAAAAATACTTGATAAAATTCTACTCGTACTAAGCCCGTACAAATACAAAAAAATAAAGCAGTTGGTAAATCATGAAGTGATGAAGTTGGGGCTCGAGCCATTAAGCTTGTCAAGCATCAAAATGTTTCTGGCACAACCCGAAATTGACATCATTAATTGGTTTTCCAAGCTTTCGGGATTTAAAAGTTCAGTTGGACGTGCTGCAGCAGAAATTCCTTCCTCAAAGAGGAGAGCCCCACAATATTTTTTGACACAAATGGAGGAAGCGTGATGATGATCATCAGGGCGCAAGATGTGTTCGCCACCATCAGCGTTCAGTTTTATTCAATGACGGCAACATCGATCGAGTCCTGATTTAAAAAAAGTACAACGTTTGAAATGAAGAAATCAATCACGAACAAAAAGTTAGCCACAATGCCGACTGAGGGCCCAGCTTACTTCAGGATACCGATATCTGGAGGTCGACCCCGAAGGGATCAGGTGCTTGAGATTCTGAAACGACATCTAAGGGGTCGACTAGTTTATGTCCCTATGAGTCAATTCATGACGGTCTCCGATTTTGTGGAAAAGCTCCGCAGCACATTGCACCTTACAAATGGCACGGAAGGCATGCTTGCAAATTCTGACTTCCGTTATCTAGTCCGCATACTAGCGATCAAATGCCCTAATACAGTTCTTGTCTTCGATAATTGCAGCTCGCTGGACAAAATCGTGAAATCGAAACTGATCAACTTGGTAAGCGTGGTTCATAATTCATGTGTCCTTGTTGAAAGTTAAATACTGCATGATGACCAATAGAAGAACCTACACTGAACGTCTTCTCCGCTTCGTTTGTCAAGCAGCCATTGACGATGGAACAACACTGGCAATTGTTGGAGATACGGGAACTGCGAAAACATTTTATCTGAAAAAGATTTGTTCAGAAAACAATGACAGGTATTTTCTAAGCCTCAAGAAAATTTCAAGCCCAGAACAATTACTTGTCAAGATTAGGGACTTAGTCCAACGCCCTGATTTACTAGAACAAAAAATAACACCCTATAAAATCTTGTCTGCTTGTGCCTCCACTATTGACAAAAAAAGTGTAACACTGCTGGTATTT
>CAZNCO010000693.1:0-2739 GCA_964571345.1 uncultured Ohtaekwangia sp. | reverse complement strand
TTACTGGTGTTGCTCTCATCAAAAAGATAAACAGCGCCCAGATCATCTGTGATGGAAACCGAAGCTCCGCTTATGCCTTGCGGCAAGGATGAATCAAAATAAGGCTGGGTATAAGTGATCTTTACAGTCTGTGTCTCCGGTTTGTTTGTAATCCACGCATCAACTACGAGCACTGGATCTGCCTGCTCCAATTCAGGATTGATTACTTTTTCGCAGGAGAAAAATAAGACTGAAGAAGTTATGATCGATAACGTTCTTAAATAATTCATCACTCTTTTCATCGCTCAGAAATTAAAGTTGTAGGAAAAAGAAGGAACAATTGAACCGATGATAGTCACTTGCTTCGCTTGAGTTTGAGCCGCCTGGTTAGGCGCAACGCGCTGATCATTCTGCTGAAAATAAATTGAGAAGGGATTCTGATGCGCATACACATTGTAAATCGAGAAGACCCAATAATCATGATTCTTCCGCGGCTTTCCGTTTTTCACCTTCTTGCCTTCCAATTTGAAAGAAATATCTAATCTGTGGTAATCTGGCACACGCACATTGTTCCTTGAGTTGTAAGCATTGTAAGGAACAAGAATTCCATTTTCATAGTAATGCGAAGTAGGAAAATTGGAAGGAGTGCCTGTTAAGTAAACAAAGTTGGCAGAGAATGACCAACGCGAATTAATTTCATAAAACGCTGCAACTTTCAGATTGTGGCGCTGATCAAATCGGGTCGGATACCAATCATTATTGTTGATGCCGTTTGTTTGAAGTTCCGTTTTGGCCAATGTATAACTCAGCCACCCATTCAATCTTCCGGTTCGCTTATGCAGATAAAACTCGACTCCGTAAGCTCTGCCCTTTCCACTCAACAAATCTCCTTCAAGCTTTTCGTTGATAAGTAAATCTGCCCCGTTGATATAATCAATTTGGTTTTGGGTATTTCGAAGATAGGATTCAACCGACACTTCCCATGTGCTATTCTTCAAAGTTCTGAAATACCCTAACGCATACTGATCACCAATTTCTGGAAGGATATTGTTTGACGAAGGTGTCCACACATCCAGTGGATTCGATGCGGTTGTATTAGAAATTAAGTGAAGGTACTGTACCATTCGATTGTAGCTTGCTTTAACAGAGCTGGTGGGCGTCAATTGGTACTTTGCAGAAAACCGAGGTTCCCAATTGCTGTAGGTCGCAATCGATTCTCCACTTTTATAATCCTTCGTTGACTTCACAGTTCTTCTTACACCCGGAATCGTGTCATTGAATGTGTAAGCTGTGCCCAGCCCCATGTAGTCGAAGTAAGAAAAACGCAATCCATATTCAAGCGCAACTCTTGACCCGATCCGCTGACTATTACTAATGAATAGTGATGTCTCTAAATTATTTTTCTTTGGAAGGTTGCGAGGAACTTCTACCCCATTACTAACAGCAGTAGAATTAGCAGGAAGAAAATAATAATAGATAGCCTCGCCTCCAAAAGACAATTCGTTATTGCTATTGATAAAATAAGTGAATTCTGGTTTAAAAATGTAATTAGTAATAGACGAGTTCCATTTGAAGCGGTCAAGATCGTTACTTCCAAATTGAAGATCATACGAATACTCACTGTAAACACCCGTCACATTTGAAAAGAGTCGTTTGTTAAACAAGTGATTCCATCTCACAGTGGCCGTTTGATTGCCCCAACTAAAACCTTGATTCTTGCTGAACAGAAAATTATCCCGGCCAAAATATCCTGATAAATAAATGCGGTTGTTCTCACCAAACTTGTAATTCACTTTCGCAGTCAAATCATAAAAGTTGAGCGCGCCACCGTCTTTCAAAACCTTCACAAACGGGCGGGCTAACACATCAATATAAGATCTTCTCGCTGCCACGATAAAAGAGCCCTTGCCATTATCAAATGGACTCTCCAACGCAAGCCGACTAAAAATGGTGCCGATGCCTCCGGTTGTCTCAAACTTTTTGCTATTGCCTTCCTTCATGCGTACATCGAGGATTGATGACAGACGTCCACCGTACTTTGCCGGAATTCCTCCTTTATAAAGTTTAGTATCAATTACTGCATCTGGATTGAAGACAGAAAAGAAACCAAGCATGTGAGAGGAATTATATACCGGGGCTTCATCGAGTAAGATCAGATTCTGCCCAACATTTCCCCCACGCGAATTGTAGCCTGAAGCACCCTCTCCAACCGTGCTGATACCGGGAACATTCTGAATTGCTTTGATCACATCCACTTCACCAAGAAAGGCAGGGATCTTCCGAATGGTTTTGATATCCAGTTCTGCGGTGCTCATCTCGGTGCTTTGCACTTTGGTGAGCGGATCGCCTTTGGCACTTACTATTATTTCTTGCAACTCAGCAACAGATTCATGCAGTTCCAGGTCAAAACGAATATCTTCCCGCAAGGGCAACGATTTTTCAATTCGTTCATATCCTACGAATGAAAAAACAACTTTATAATCTCCTTCCGGTAGCGTTATCGAGTAAAAGCCATACGCATTGGCAGTAGTACCTGTATTTGCCTCTTCTATGAAAACCGTGGCTCCGATCAGCGCCTCTCCATTTGCCGCATCTTTAATATAACCACTAAGTGTATGTCTTGACTGCGAAAAGGACAGATTGCTTAAAAGCGAGAAAAAAAAACATAGTACTACTCGATGCATGTTGACAAAAATTAGTGCGCAAATATAACGTAGCGATCCCCGCAATTGTTCATTTAATTTGGGCCCTTTCTTGAAT
>CAZNCO010000692.1:0-2746 GCA_964571345.1 uncultured Ohtaekwangia sp. | reverse complement strand
CCATAGAGTGCCGAGGCTGCGCCAGGAATGAGCTCAAGGCTTTCGGCATCAAGTTCAGTTAATCCCATGATGGAACCGGTTGGAAAATTTAACAAGGGAGCTTGCGTATCCATTCCATCCACCCACTGAACAAAACGCGTGTTTGAAATTGTTGCAAAGCCGCGCGTATTAACTGCTGTAAAGTTCAAACTACCATTATTTACTTGCACACCTTTTGTATTGGCAAGGGCATCATAAAAATCTGGAGTTGCCACTTGTTTAATGGCGAGTACATCCATTTTTTCAATGGTAACAGGAGACTTCAAAATATTCTCTTCAACGCGTGACGCTGACACCACCACTTCCTGACCCAACAGGGATTCTTCTTCCATCACAATGTTCAGGTCAGTAGTCGTGGAACCCTTCACTTCTCCATTTACTCCAGCCTTTATTTCCATTTCTTGCGTGCGAAACCCAATAAATGAAAACACCAAAGTAAATGGCGGGGCTTGATTTACAGTGAGGTTAAATTTACCCTGCGTGTCTGAAATTGTTCCAACAACTTTGCCTTTTACAACAATGTTTACGCCAGAAAGGGGTTCTTTTGTTCCACCATCCTGCACGGTGCCCGAAATAGTCGTTTGTGCCCATAATATGCTTGTTGTGGCAAGCACCAGTAGTATGGGAAGCAGTGACTTTTTGTAGAATTTGTTCATAGACATAAATGTTTATTCCCTAAATCTACAAAAAAACAAAACATTCAAGCGATTGCACTGGAAGTTTTTCGGAAACGGTTTCGATGAATTACTGTTCCGACTTGGCTACATAAGAAGCCAGCTTTGAGCAAAGTTTATTGATTTCTTCCGACATGTGTTCATCTCCGGTCGATGTAAGTATACTTTGAGCCAATCCTCCGAGACAATCAATATAAAAACGCTTCATTTCGTTGGTAGGCATATCTTTTGACCACAAGTCAATACGAAGAGTGTTTTTCTGCTGATGATCCCATAAGGATATGCTTATGGATTTTGTTTCAGACAAACCTGGGTCAGGTTTATCGGTTGCGTCCCATTGTATTTTCTCAGGAATGTTGTTTTGGTCTAGCTCTATCTTAAAGGTGATCTCTGATTTTTTCATTGATTTAAAACGTAATTTGATTTGTACTAATTGATTTTCATCTCCGGAATTTCTCCCTCTATTATTAATTTACCCTCTGTTGATTTTTTGATCTGCTCTACCGAAACTCCGGGGGCTCTTTCAAGCAAGCGAAAGCCTCCTTCCGGCAGAACATCCAGAACCGCCATATCGCTTACAATTTTTTTTACACACTTTAGCCCTGTAATTGGCAGTGAGCATCGGGTTAAAAGTTTTGATGCTCCTTCCTTACTGCAATGCTGCATCGCTACGATAATGTTCTTTGCTGAGGCAACAAGATCCATCGCTCCGCCCATTCCTTTTACCATCTTGCCCGGTACTTTCCAGTTGGCGATATCTCCGTTCTCTGATACTTCCATAGCGCCAAGTATTGTGAGGTCTACTTTACCACTTCGTATCATACCAAAACTTTCTGCGGAACTGAATAGGGCAGAACCTGGCATCATGGTAATGGTTTGTTTGCCCGCGTTGATGAGATCTGCATCGATCTTATCTTCCGTAGGAAAGGGCCCAATTCCAAGCAACCCGTTTTCCGATTGCAGCACTACATTAATATTTGCAGGAATATAATTTGCCACCAGGGTAGGAATGCCAATACCAAGATTGATGTACATTCCATTCTTTACTTCCTGTGCGATGCGTTTTGCGATTCCAATTTTATCTAACATTTTGATTTGATGATTCGTTGATTTGATAATTCGTAGATGACTTTGAAGTAGATATGATTTTAGAAAGCACTTTCTTAATGCTCAAGATTTTATCTAACAGTTCTTGGCATGCTGGGTAATTCTCTGATTGATTACGTAACTCAAGCCAATACTCGGTTTCGTCAGCCTCAACCTTTATTTTGTGAATAAAATCTGCCTTTGATTCTGCATTCTGTGCTTCTCGAATGTTAGCACCAATTGATGTGCCTGATTTGATGATCTGATTTGCGATGGCAAACTTTCGTCTACATTCTAATTCTTCCGTAAATCTGACAATATCTAAAGCAAAGTGAAATGAGAGATTCACTATCAGGTTTTCTTTTAAATCAGGATTATATTTTTTCTTGGGTTCCACTACTGAATTAAAATCAGATAATCATCGAATTACCGAATCACCGAATTTGATAGTGTTCTCTGCTCAATCCTCTTCTCATAATTCTTTCCTTGAAAAATCCGGTGAACGAAAATGCCAGGGGTGTGAATTTCATTTGGATCCAATTCACCTGTCGGCACAAGTTCTTCTACTTCAGCGATTGTGATTGCTCCGGCTGTGGCCATCATTGGATTGAAGTTTCGGGCTGTGCCCCGGTAAATCAGGTTGCCGGCATAGTCACCCTTCCATGCTTTTACCAATGAAAAATCTGCGCGAAGCCACTGCTCCATCAAATAGGTTTTGCCTTCAAACACGCGTGTCTCTTTACCTTGCGCCACTTCTGTGCCTACGCCTGCTGGAGTGAAGAATGCAGGTATGCCGGCTCCGCCCGCACGACACCTTTCGGCCAGCGTTCCTTGTGGAATTAATTCCACTTCCAATTCACCCGACAGGAGTTGTCGTTCAAACTCCGCGTTTTCACCTACATACGATGAGATCATCTTTTTAACCTGTCTTGTTTTTAGCAAGAGGC
>CAZNCO010000691.1:0-2746 GCA_964571345.1 uncultured Ohtaekwangia sp. | reverse complement strand
CACAATTACATCGATCAATTATACCGGTTGGGCATTCGCCATTTTGTGGTGGAGAGAAATATAAGCTTACCCAATTTTCCCCTTGCCAATGTCCTGAAAGTAAACTCGTCTGTTGATGCCTTGCAAAAAATTGCCATGAAGCATAGGCAGGAGTTTTTTATTCCGGTGATTGGCATTACCGGCAGCAATGGAAAAACAATTGTAAAAGAATGGCTCTACCAACTTCTTTCGGCAGATAAGAGTGTTGTGAAAAATCCCGGAAGTTATAATTCGCAAGTGGGAGTACCTCTTTCGGTATGGGCGATGCAACCTCATCATGAGATTGGAATCTTTGAGGCTGGCATTTCCAAGCCGGGTGAAATGGAAAATCTGGCGAAAATAATAAACCCAACTATCGGAATCTTTACCAATATCGGTAGTGCACATAACGAAGGGTTTCAATCCATCGAAAAGAAAGTTGAAGAAAAACTAAAGCTGTTTTCAGCAGCAGATCTTTTGATCTACAGAAGTGATTATCCTGAAATAGAAGATGCAGTGAGGCGGGGAAATTTTAAGAAATTATCCTGGACTTTGTCGGCCGATGCTGACATTCGCATTCATCAAAATCAGAATGTAATTCAATTCAGCTACGCAGGAAAAAATTTCTCGCTAACTCTTCCATTCATCGATAAAGCAAGTGTTGAAAACGTGTTGCATTGCATAGTGTGCATGGCCCACCTGGGTTACGATACAGAGGTTATTCAACATCGTATCTCCCAACTAAGTTCAGTACCGATGCGCCTTCAACTGAAAGCCGGAATTAACGGTTGCCAGTTAATCGATGATGCCTACAATAACGACATGGGTGGCCTTCGTGTCAGTCTTGATTTTCTAAGCAATCAGCAGAAAAGCAAAAAGTCAATCATCCTTTCAGATATTTTACAAACAGGTCAATCAGACGACATCTGGGTGAAAGAATTGGTGACCTTACTTAAAAACTATTCTTTGCACCGGGTTGTGTGCATTGGTTCGGTTCTAAAGAAATCAAGTTCATTTTTTGAAGATATTCCGCGCGTTGTGTTCTACGAAAATACCAGCGAGTTTCTTTCCGGGTTTGATATACAGGCGATCGAAAATGAAATGATACTGGTGAAAGGCGCGCGCACATTTCAGTTTGAAAAAATCATTCATCGACTTCAGCGAAAGGTGCACGGTACGGTGATGGAAATTGACTTGAATAAAATGGTTCATAACTTGAATTTTTTCAAGTCGAAGCTAAAGCCGGGAGTAAAGCTCATGGCTATGGTAAAAGCTTTTGCTTACGGAAGTGGAAGCGAAGAGGTGGCTAATCTGCTACAATACCATCATGTAGATTATTTGGGTGTTGCTTATGCCGATGAAGGCATTGAGCTTCGTAAAAAAAATATTTCTCTTCCCATCATGGTGATGAATTCATCCGAGGAGAGTTTCGCCATGATGAAAGAATTTAATCTGGAGCCAGTTGTTTACAATTTGAAAATTCTAAAATCTCTTCTTGCTTTCCTAAAGGGCGATGCGTTTACGGTTCATCTGGAATTTGAAACTGGCCTGCATCGATTGGGCCTTGAAGGAGATGAACTCTTTGAGGCAATCGAACTTCTAAAGATCAATCCACAAGTAAAGATTGCTTCTGTGTTTTCGCACCTGGCTGGTGCAGATGAAAAGTTGCACGATGATTTTTCAAAATCGCAGTTCGAAAAATTTATAAATGCGAGCGCGCGTGTATCGCGATCTTTGAATCAAAATCCGTTGCGCCATATTCTCAATTCGCCTGGCATTCTGAGATTAAAAGAATATCAACTTGACATGGTTCGATTGGGGATTGGCCTTTATGGAGTAAATCCTACTTCGGAAGATTTTTCTGATCTACAACCAGTCGCCACACTGAAGACCGTAATCTCTCAGATCAAAAAAATAAACCCCCAAGAAACCGTGGGCTACGGTAGGCACGGAAAATCAAAAGAGGAAATGAAAATTGCCACCATCGCGATTGGTTATGCCGATGGCTTTAATCGCAGTTTTAGCAAAGGAAAAGGACACGTTCTTATTCACGGAAAAAAAGCACCAGTCATTGGAAATGTTTGTATGGACATGACGATGGTGGATATAACAGGTATTGAGGCTAACGAGGGTGATGAAGCAATTATCTTTGGCCCTGGCCTGCCAATCGATGAAGTTGCTTCTAGCATAGGAACGATTCCTTATGAGATTTTGACGAGCACCAGTGAACGCGTGAAGAGAATATTTTTTGCGGAAGGAATTTAGAAATTTTTAAGTAATATGCATATAGGTGAAAAATGAATTCACTTAATGAAACTCGACACTTACCTACTCTTCTGGCCATTATCCTTATTTCTCTTATTTTTAAGTTTTCCATGCACATCTTGGCCAATCAGGAGCAACGGACATCCTGCTCAGAATCATTTTCTTTTGGAACTAAATCAGAATATTTTTTTTCTACCAAGCACTGGAAACCTAGGCATTGCTTTTCCATTTACAACAACAAGTAAAGCAGGTACTTCTCAAAATTACTTTAGCCACACGTATTCCAATCTATTCGCTGGCCCCTTCATCTCCTTTGGGTTATCATCACAAATTCCTTTAAGGAAAAGGCACTATTTTGATCTTGGCTTAGGTTTGGGTGGAAGTAACAGAGGCAAGAATATTGCTTACTTCTTCGCGGGTTACGGTCAAAAAATTTTTTCAAACACCAAATTCAGTATTGAAG
>CAZNCO010000690.1:0-2751 GCA_964571345.1 uncultured Ohtaekwangia sp. | reverse complement strand
GTGCTGGTATACTTCACCAGAAGCATCCGTAATGTAACTGGTGCTTCCCAAATGATCTGGATGGAAAAAGTACCTGAATGCTTCTGCAATATTCCCAGTGCCTTTCACTTGCCCTGGCGGAATTTTTCCACTCTTGCCTGCAGTAAGGATTTGCCCATCGGCTCCGAGGAATTTCAGGTTCTTTACTATCCCATCAGAAAGTTGCTGTGCTTTTGAATTGTAATCCACTTTCCCATTTCCCGCTGCCTTCAACGGCCCTTGACCATTATTATCCCAACCTCCGCCAAGTTTGGAAACAATCCTTTGCCCTTCGATATAGAAGTGTTTGGTATAGCCACCGCTCTTGAGAACGATGTACGGGTTCACATAAACGGTGAAGTTACCCATTTGTCCGCCAGCGGCTTTCCATTGGCCGTTGACAAAAATCCGCTGGCCTGAACTTTGTCCTTTCAGTACTCGCTCACCGCTTGCATCATACACGTAGTGGTAGAACGCTCCGTTATCTTCTATTGCTCTGATTCGGTTCTCTTCATCCCACACAATGTTTCTTTTTTGCCCTGTCACGTCATCTTTCCAGCCCAGTTGATTTCCATTGTCGCGATATTTCAAAGAACAATTCATTTAGGTTTGTTGGTGGTGAGCCTTCACACTTTCTGCACTCGAACACCAACAACGGCCGAAGATTTGTTGTTAGTTAGCCCTCACACCTTTTGCACGCTAACACCAAAAACGGCAGAAGAAGCTACTTCCTTTTTCGTAAATAGTTTTTAAAGATGTCGTCTTTGCTTCTAAAATTCAGATATGTTTTTTTAACAAAGCGCCTTCCATTGTATTTTATCCATTCTTTTGATCCATCCGAGTAAAATACAAATAGGCTGTACTTATCAGTCACAGAAGGCATGATTTCATAGTTCGGATTCTTATATGGGTTCTCCTTTTTGAAATTCTTTGAGCCGGAGATGAATTCTTTCAGTTGGTCATTTACCAAAGTAATTGACTTCGCAATACCATTTCGATAGTATGAACCGTCCGATTTTAAGTGTTGAACAAGTCGAATTGAATCGACTGATCTTTTATCGATCAACGAAATTTTAAGAACTTCAGAATCCCAGTGGTCTTTGAGATTTAGTTTCCCCAAACTATCAAACCTTGAATACTCAGAAATCAATTTGTCGGTTCCTTGCATTCCGTAGTCAATAATTCTCTTTACTTCTTGTCCTTGTTTGAAAAATGAAAGTGAGGATGTTGTCTGGTCAGAATGATTAGATCTATACCTGTCCTTCACGTTATTGGTCAAGAGGGCATTTATATCATCGAAAATTTTGTTTGTTCCATTCGCATCAAGTTGTCCTTTTGATAGCAATCCTAAACAAGTCTTTCTCCCATTGGGGAATTCACGAGGATACCTTTCCACTTTGTGCAAAAAAACTTCCCCCTTTGAATTTAGAAATAGGTCGTAAACAGAGTACCCTAGGAAGGCATCGTCCTTCGAATAAACAATTGAATCAATACCGATTTCCCTTTGATCAAAGCGCTCCTTGCCAACACTACTATTGTTACTCTGAGAGTATGCTAAAGAAATAGCTAAGAAGGAGATCCAAAAAAATGCTATCAATTTCATTGTTCTATTTTTGCTCTGGAGGTGTAAAATTTTGCTCATACATGATTTGGCCGCCACCATTCGGAGTTCCTATGCGCCCTTTTAATACATCAATAAATTTTTTAGTTGTTGGCATATTAGGAACGGTCGGTATTCCCTCTCCTCCTATTTTATTGGGTTCCTGCTGATAGTACAAAGTCATCTTCTTGGCCATTGGACTAGGGTCGCCATGTTCGCCACCAAGATTGTGACCTATTTCATGGTTAAATGTTCCTTCTAAGATATCAGCTTGTGCGAAACCCTTTTCAACTGCTTGTCTAACATTGGTTCGATTTACTCTTATGTTTAGGTTAGTGGCATCGCCAAATTCATCGCCTTGAGACTCGTGTCCCGAAATAATGTTCCCGAAAAATTGAGTTTCTCCATTCGCATCAGTGAAGGAGTCACCAACGGCTGAATTCCTTACAGCTTCATCGCTATCTAAGCCTTCTGCTTTTAATTCAAATCTTACCACAGTGTATGTGCCATCCTTAGATTTACCACTTGAAGTCTCCAGATTATTGTAATTTAAAACTGCCGCGTTGAGTCCCGATATTTCTTCTTGAGTCAAACTATTTTTATTATAGTAATAGTTGGCAGTTATCGTTATTACGTGTGGGTCATCTTTTGTACCCGCTCCTCGCTGATATCGAGCTCTCCCATCTTTTCCATTTGGATCAAAATAGTTTAAAGGATTGTCAAAAGTGTAATTGTAAGGATCCCATGATGGATATTTCTCTCCATGAGGATCAATCGACTGAAAGACAGAAGTCTTTGGATCATAATACCTCGCCCCATAATAATACAGTCCAGTCTCTTCATCCAGCTCTTTTCCATTAAATAGATAAGGTGTTCTGTTTGTATTAGAATGCTCATCAACAAATGTCTCTCCAAAAGCAAAGTACTCCAAGTGCTGATAAACTTCACCGCTTGCATCTGTAATGTAGCTTGTGCTTCCCAAATGATCCGGATGGAAGAAGTATCTGAAAGCCTCAGTAATATTTCCCGTTCCGTTCACTTGCCCTGGTGGAACTTTACCACTCTTTCCAGCAGTGAGTATCTGTCCATCTGCACCGAGGAACTTCAGGTTCTTCACTATGCCATCGCTGAGT
>CAZNCO010000689.1:0-2753 GCA_964571345.1 uncultured Ohtaekwangia sp. | reverse complement strand
CCCAGTGGCTGAAGCTTTTCATCTACTAAGATTTTGAAATGCTTTCGCTGTTGGGTGTAGAAATCAGTTTGATAGAAACGCTTCTTATTTCTGAAATAGTCATCAACCTGGCTGTTGGTCAAAAGAAAGTGGGGAGACTCATAGGTAATTAAAGTCAGGTTCAGCTGCGCGGCTTGTGTTGCAAGGCGCTTTTGCAGCCAACAGTCTGTTACATCTGTGTAATGAATTTCATTTACACCGTTCTTTTTCAGATACGGTAGCAGATTTCTGATGTCTGCCTTTTTTTCAAACGCATCAATGTAGGTTATGGAATAGCCGAGGTTTTCTAAAGAGGCACAATAAGCTTTCATGCTAGCGCGATGGAATGCCAGCTTTTGTTTGTGGAAGTTGTACTGCGTGAAGAAGAGATATTCTTCTATAACAAATACAAGCTGCCCTTTTTTTAAAGCTGGATTCTTTTCGAAAAGCTGATGCGGGAATACAAGTGAAACAGCGCTCATTTTCTGGATTTATTCATGCGGCATTTATCGCTGCAATACTTCACATCATCCCAAACGTTTTCCCATTTTTTACGCCAGCTAAACGGCCTGTTGCAAACCACACATATTTTGGATGGAAGATTTTGTTTTTGAATCATCGCTGCATTTTAAGTTTTAACAGCGCACGGAAGTAAGTGTTTCAGGTCTTCATGACTCGATTATAAAAAAATTAAATTTTGACCTTGTTTTCTCGTAATTCTTTTGTCTGCCATCAGGTCGATTGGCACGAACTTGATTAGAGAAGATATCGAGTAGTGTGGCTATGGAAGGATAAAGCATGGATGAAGCATATCAAAGGCATACCAAAGCCGAGTCAAAGGCGTGATCGCCAAGGGAACCTAGGTTATACGCCAAGGTGATACCGTAGATATCCCGTGGTTATTTTGGGGACGGGATAACCACGGCTCACCCTCGGGTCAACCACGGCATAACCTCGGGTTAACCCTGTTTCTAACCCGGTTCGGGAATCAAACCCGTTGGCAGATGAACTGCGGGAGCGATTCATCCATTATCTTTGGCGGCCATGATTTACCGACTTTTCATCCGCCCAGTTTTATTCCTTTTCGACCCTGAAAAAGTTCATTATTTCACTTTTTCTGCCTTGCGCTTTCTGTACCGATTTCCGGGTGGCAAACAATTGCTCAAGCTTTTATTTGGAGTAGATAACAAAGAATTGGCAACTACTCTTTGTGGAATCACTTTCAAAAATCCGATCGGGTTGGCTGCCGGCTTTGACAAAGATGCGAGGCTTATTGATGAATTGAGCTGCCTTGGATTTGGGTTTATCGAAATCGGCACGCTCACTCCTTTGCCTCAGCCTGGAAACGATAAGCCTCGCTTGTTCAGGTTGCCACAAGATGAAGCGATCATCAACCGCATGGGCTTCAATAATGAAGGGGTGGAGGCAGCCGTGAAGAGATTGAAAAACAGAAATCCTCAGATAATAATAGGAGGGAACATTGGCAAGAATAAAATCACGCCTAACGAAAAGGCCTTTGACGATTATAAGAAATGCTTTGAGGCCCTTCAGCCTTATGTAGATTACTTTGTGGTGAATGTCAGTTCTCCGAATACGCCCGGCTTGCGCGAACTGCAGGAGAAGAAACCTCTGCAGGAACTGATGGCTAATATGAAGAGCCTAAGCCTGGCATCGGATAAGCCGAAACCGGTATTTTTGAAAATTGCCCCAGACCTCACGGATACCCAACTGGATGATATTATTGACATTCTTAAAACTACGCACACAGATGGTGTGATAGCTACCAATACAACCATTTCCAGAGCTAATCTTGTTACGCCAAATTCAAGAATTGGAGAAATTGGAAATGGAGGGTTGAGCGGAAAACCACTTACCCAGCGGTCAACCGAAGTGATAGCATATCTGAGGAATAAATTGGGAAATAATTACCCCATTATCGGGGTAGGGGGTGTGATGGAGCCAGCGGATGCAATAGAGAAGTTGCGTGCCGGTGCTAATCTCGTGCAGATTTATACAGGTTTCATTTATCAGGGCCCCAGCTTTGTAAAAAGAATTTGCTCTAAAATTCTTCAGCAGAAATTGACAGTCAAAGAAACCTGTTAGTCAGTTAGTTACAGGGCGGTGATAAAGCTGATCAGTTTTTTTTTACCTCCCTCTTGTTAGCTAAACATTAGTTCCTATCTTTGCAGTCCTTTTTACGGGGAGAACCCTGTAAAATGACTTAAAAACAAGTAAAACAGCTTTCACTCATGCCTGGAATTATCGGACGTAAAGTAGGAATGACCAGCGTTTTCAGCCAAGATGGCCAGAACGTAGCGGTTACCGTCATAGAAGCCGGTCCTTGTGTTGTTACGCAAGTGAAGACTCAAGAATCAGACGGCTATAAGGCAGTACAACTTGCTTTCGGTGAAAAGAAAGAAAAGAATACACCGAATGCCATGGTTGGCCATTTTAAAAAAGCAAACACTACTCCTAAAAGGAATTTAGTAGAGTTCCGCGATTTCAGCGATGAGTTTGCGGGTATTGCCGAACTAGGCAAGACAGTTAATATCAGCGATGTTTTTGTTGAGGGCGACTTCATTGACGTAGTAGGTACATCAAAAGGAAAAGGATTTCAGGGCGTTGTGAAGCGTCACAATTTTAACGGTGTTGGTGGCCAAACACACGGTCAGCATAACCGCCTTCGTGCTCCTGGTTCTATGGGTAACGCCTCTTTTGCATCACGTGTTATAAAA
>CAZNCO010000688.1:0-2756 GCA_964571345.1 uncultured Ohtaekwangia sp. | reverse complement strand
GCTTATTGGCATCTTCAAAGCTTGTCGTGTTAAAACGAAATGCAATGTTTATCCATTCGGCATCCGGACCATAAACATCAACCTCCACAGGTTTTGATATTTCTTCTTCTTCAATAGGCTTCCAATCTTTTAATTCCGGATTTGGTTGCCAGTCGCTAAAGTATTTGTCCAATAGCGCAATTGTTTTATCATAATCCAAATCTCCGCTTAAGCAAATGGCAACATTGTTAGGCCGGTAATATTTATAGAAGTAATTTTTGATCTCTGTTATAGATGGATTTTTCAAATGATCAATCGTACCAATAACCGTTTGAGTTCCGTATGGATGTTTTTTGAAAGCTGCTGCATTCATGGCCTCAAATGTTTTCCAGTAATCATTATCAAGGCTGCGATTTTTTTCTTCGTATACAGCTTCGAGCTCGGTATGAAATAAGCGGGGTGTTATCTGGCGAAAGCGATTTGATTCAATCGCAATCCAATTTTCAATCTGATTAGCTGGAATATCATTTACATATACAGTTCTGTCTTCGGTAGTATATGCGTTGGTTCCCTTTGCTCCAATTTCAGAAACCATCTTATCATATTCATTTGCAATGGCAAACTTTGAAGCCTCGTTTGATACCTCATCTATCTGCTTGTAAAAATTCACTCGCTCAATAGAATCCGTCAGCGTCCGGTAATGCTCGAACATGTGCTCAATACTATCGAGATAGACTTTTTCCTTTTCCCATTGTTGTGTGCCGAAATCAGCAGTGCCTTTGAACATGATGTGTTCAAGGTAATGCGCTAAGCCCGTGGCGTTCGCAGGATCAAATTTGCCTCCGGCTTTCACAGCTATGGATGTCATGATGCGCGGTTCAGCCTGGTATTGGCTTAAGTAAACTTTCAAACCATTTTTCAGCGTGTAGATTCTAACCTTGAGTGGATCATTGGTTACATACTCATACGTGTAACCTCCGCTTTCAGCTACTTTGGTTTCATACTTTCCTTCCTTCTTGCACGCAGACAACAAAGAGATTGCACAAAGAAAAAGTAATATCGTCCTCATATTTTCAGCCAGAATTTAATTTCTACAAAACCTTCTCAAGCAAAAGTGTCGCCCATGATTCTTTTTCATCTGTTTTTTGAGTTCTCAGATTATATTTCAGGGCTTCATTTTCTAAATCGATTATGTCCTTCGTGTAAAATCCGCTTAGCAAAAGCTTGCCTCCAACTGACAGATACTCTGAATAACTTTTCATTTCAGCAAGCAAAATATTCTTATTTATGTTGGCAAGAATAATATCAAACGCTCCGCTCCAACTCAATTCTGAAATTTTGCCCTGTTGCAAATGAATGTTTGAGCACTTGTTGTTTTCGATGTTTTCTTTACCGTTGATTACGCTCCACTCGTCAATATCAAATGCCTCCACCTCCTTTGCACCAAGCTTCGCTGCCATGATGGATAAAATTGCTGTGCCACAACCAGCATCCATTACACGTTTGTCTTTGTGATCAAGTTGCATCTGAGTCTTTAGCATCAGGTAAGTGGTTTGATGATGGCCGGTACCAAAGGACATTTTTGGAGTGATGATTATTTCATAAGGATATTTCTTTTCAATCTTATGAAACTCAGCCCTCACTAAACATTTGTCTTCAACTATAATCGGCTCAAGATTTTTCTCCCACTCTTCGTTCCAGTTTTTCTTTTGAATTTTGTCCTGGTAAAAAAGCAGGGGGTTTACGTGAGCATATTTGGTTTTGATTTCTTCTAATAAAGCAGAGTCAAATGAATCGCCTTCTGCAAAAGCTTCAAAGCCTTGCTCTGTTTCCATGAACGTATCGAAGCCGGCCTCAGCAATTTCGGCCATAAGGATTTCAGAAAATTCAGGATCGCAGACTACTTGTAACCGCGTGTGGTACATGGCTAATCAGCCGATTGCTTTTACGATATCAACAAACTCACGCGACTTCAGGGAAGCGCCACCCACTAATCCACCATCCACATCCGCGCAAGCGAAAAGTTCTTTTGCATTATCTGACTTCACACTGCCACCATACAAAATTGAAATGTTGCCTGCTCTGGTTGCTCCATATTTTGACTCTATATGTTTACGAATTACCGCATGCATATCTTGTGCTTGCTGAGAGGTAGCGGTTTTGCCTGTTCCGATTGCCCAAACAGGTTCATATGCAATAACAACTTTTGCAAGGGCTTCTGAATTCAAATGGAAAAGGCTTTCCTCAACTTGTTGCTTTACCAATTGTTCGTGCGTTCCTTTCTCACGAATTTCAAGCGGCTCGCCACAGCAGTAAATTAGCGTAAGGCCAGCAGCCAGCACTTTATCCACTTTGGTGGCAAGTAGTTTTCCACTTTCGCCAAAAAATTGTCTGCGTTCACTGTGGCCGATAATCACGTAAGGGATTTCTGCCGACTTGAGCATGAGTGCAGATGTTTCTCCTGTATAAGCACCCCAATCATGTTCACTGCAATTTTGTGCGCCCACTTTTACACGAGACGAACCTAATTGGTTTTTAATAGTAATCAAGTACGGAAATGGTGTACACAATACAACTTCTGCGTTTGATTTTACCTCATCATTTACCATACCCATTACTTCAGAGGCAAGAGCTTTTGCTTCTTCCAGGGTTTTGTTCATTTTCCAATTACCGGCAACAATTTTTTTTCTCAGGGTTTATTTATTTTCGAACTTAAAAATTTCTGAAATTGTTTCGCGCGTTAATCGTGCGCTTTTAACAGGGCCTTTGTATGTGAC
>CAZNCO010000687.1:0-2759 GCA_964571345.1 uncultured Ohtaekwangia sp. | reverse complement strand
GTACTAAAGAGCGATTCTTTCGCTTTGAGCAGATCTTCTTTTTGCGCGATGATAAAATCATTTCGTTGTTTGATTTCATTGTAAGCTTCCATTGCCATCGGGTTGATCGGGCCCATGTTGTCAAGCTTCTCGCGAATTTTTGAAACATCACTGCGGAGTTTATCTTCATCAGCTTTCGCCAGCATGGCAGCTTCCTCAGGCGTAGGTTCTCCAACGACAGAATCAAGATCAACATTAAATTCAACTGACAATCTTTCTTTAACGCTATTGAGCTGAAGTTTACTTTCGTTTAGCTGGCTTTGCAACTCCATTAACATTGTATCAATGTTTTGACGCGCATGCTGCACTTCTCTAAGGTCTTTGTCGTACTGATCAATTTCGCCACGACCCGTGTAGTATTCTTTTTCAGCTTCACTCAGACCTTTTTCCATGTCTTCCTTTTCGGAATACATGGCCAGAAGATCGTCATCGTTTGTTTGAACTCCATCAATTATACTCTTCGACTCTTCCTCATTTTTCTGAAGCTCAACGGAGTTGATTTCGATGCGCTGCGTACTTTGCTCAAGGCTTTCCTGCTTGAAACGTATTTCTTGCTCTACACTTTTTACACGATTCTGTTGCTGATGGAAGAAGATATTTTGCTCATTAAAGGCTGCTGATTTCTGACTGAGCAACTCGTTTTGACCCGACAATCCCGAGACAATCGCTTTCAATTTTTCATCGATTACGGCAAGTTCATGCTGGGCTTGATGAGCTTTTGGCTGGATGTCTGAAATTTCAGCTTGAAGTGTTTCAATTTTTTCAAGAATATCTTCCCTGCGCAAGTCAGCGCTGTTGATCATGCTCGCAAATTGCTCTTGCTTGGTTTTGATTGAGATGTACTCATCATTCACCAGCTTGATTGCATTTTGTGCTTCTTCTATTTGCTGTTTCAGTGTATTGTTGCGCAATCTTTCCAATTCGCGCTGCCGGTCGACAAGGCTGTGTCGGGTATCTTCAAGTTTCTTCGAAAAGTCTTTGATCTCTTTATCAAGTCTTTCAAGGTTCTTGGCTCGACCAATTTTCTTCCCTTCAAACAATCCAACGGAACCGCCACTCAGGCTGAATTTGCGCTTTGTTACTTTGCCACTTTTGGTGATAAAAGTATTGTCATCTCCAGCCGGAATGCTCTTCACATCTCCGTCAAACACATACACTTTGTCGAGAATGTAAGACATGAGTTTTGTGTACTTCGGATCAAATTCAATAATCTGGGTTGCGGGGAATGCGGTGGGATACATCTGCACCGGCGAGGAAGAAAACTTCTCAAAAGCATCGAGAATAAAGAAGTTCGCTTTTCCTTTGCTTGCATCACTTAAAATATTGATTGCTTCGTATGCCTCTGATTCGTGTTCAACAATGTAATAGTTTAAGTACGGTTCTAGGTAATTTTCAATGGATACCCGGTATTCTTCTGATGTAGAAATGATATCGGACAAGAGAGGTGCATTTCTTGTCCAACCCACGTTCTTCTTAAGAAACTTGATGGCCTCGGGAAATCCTTCCAGGTTTTCGACCAGCGATTTCGTAAGTTGGTATTCGTTTTGACGAGCGTCTAGTTTTCTTCCTGCTTCTGTCATTTCTTCGCGAATCATCTCAATTGTTTTTTCCAACGAGGTGATTCGGTTACCCACTTCTTCTTCTTCGCGTTTTAGTTTTTCGAGATATGAGTTCTTCTGGCTGACTTCTTCATTTAGTAATACGATTTTCTTTTCAAACTCCGCGAGGCTTTGGCTTTGCTGACTTGTATCTGTAACTGTGCGATCCAATTCTTGCTTGAAAGAATTCACTTGTATTTCACGAATCTCTAATGCCTTGTTCAATTGAAATGATTCTTCCTGGCGTGCGCGATACACCTGACGAAGAGCATCTGATTCACCTTGTAATGTATAGGTGCTGGCCTTTTGAGATTCATATTCACTTTTTAGTGTCTCAACTTTTGCCGTGATTTCAGTTAAGATGGCTTGCGCAGCATCTCTCTCGCTTTCCAGACTTTGAATGCTGAAGCGTGCGCGTTCATTGCTCTTCTTGTCCTGATCGATTTGATCTTTCAGATTCGCAATGCGGTCATTTAAAAATCGAAGCCTTTCGTTTTTGATTTGTTTCTCACTCTCATATTGGCGGATTTTTGCAACAAATTCATTGATCGATTTCTGCCGGCTCGATAAAGTTTTCTCTTTCAAAATCAATTCTGATTTTGACTTTTCAATCAAAGCTTCCTTTTCAGCTATTTCGGCCGTCAGTTTTGCTTTTTGATCCGTTTCAACTTCAACTTGTTTGGTGAGTGCACTAAACTTCTCTTTTTGCTTATTTACCACCACTTTGGCAAGCTGAATGCTTTTCTCTTTGTAGTCTTCCTTGATTTTGTAATACTGCTCGGTCTGCTTGGCCTGTTTCTCCAGGCTCTTCATATTCTTTTCAATTTCGAAAAGCAAATCTTCTACCCGCTCAAGATCTGCATCAGTGTCTTCCAGCTTTTTTAGCGTTTCTTTTTTTCTCTTTTTGAATTTAGAGATACCAGCAGCTTCTTCGAATAGGGATCTTCTCGAGTTATCTCGATCATTGAGAATATCATCCACCATCCCTAACTCGATAATAGCATAGCTATTGGATGCTACCCCGGTATCCAAAAACAAGTTGGTGATGTCTTTAAGACGACACGCCACACCGTTGAGCAAATATTCTGATTCACCGGAGCGGTACAACCTGCGGGTAATAGT
>CAZNCO010000686.1:0-2765 GCA_964571345.1 uncultured Ohtaekwangia sp. | reverse complement strand
CATGTATCCCGATGATCTTAGACTTCGCGAAGGCAACCCAAATGGTCTGATTTTTTTAATGCTCATCGTTGATGGCGTTAAGCCAAATAACTTCTTAGCTGCACGGTTGGCTTTCACGATTCGCCCACTATCTTTTTGATGGATGACTACAGGTAGAGGTATGTCATCGCACGAAAATATAGACTGTTTTTTTGCGGGTAGTGATTTCATCTAATCATGATCATTAGTCAAACTTACGCTAAAAATCCTGTTTTTACGAAATTGCCGAGCCAACTTGTAATACTGTTTGCCGACTTGACGATTGCAGAAGGTTTACTCAAATTAATTATCTACTCGAACCGTTGGCCACGATTATTATAATGACAGAATCTTTAGCCGAGTGCGTGAAGTATTTGAAATTAGATATAAGTTCTCCTGCTTTAGCAGCGATACAACTAATAAGCAGACGAATATCTTAACCGGCTCCAAATAGTTATATTTACCTACCACAATCGCCCATGAAAAAATTAATGATCGGTGCACTCGTAGTTTTTCTTTCAGGTTGTGGACAATCCGATCTGCCCCTGAGGCGTGCTCTGTCGAAATATGACCGTTTCATATTGCATACTAATGCAGACTCGATTGCATCGATGTATTGTGATGCGGGTGTGTTGGGCGAAGTGGGTTCTAAAATGGTAGTGAGTCGGGATTCAATCAGGATAGTACTAAATTCCTTTTCGCATATAAAAGTCCTGCAGACAAGTTCCACACCCGAAGAAATAATCCTTTCAAAAGATTCGGCCCGGATCAACGGCACCTTTCAGCAAACAGCCATCGTAAATCGAGACACGTTGCACGCGCACGAGAAATTTTTCAGCCAATGGATGCTCGTGGATGGCCAATGGAAAATCAAACGCATGCCCACGCAAAGCAAATGATAGAGTGTGCTGACATAGGGCTTTCAAACAAACTTTGCTTTCAATTGTTTATTCTTGAAATATTCAAACGATAATTCGTCTAGTTATGAAATTCATGCGCAATCACTGGTTTGATGTGGGTGGTGTGCTGGCCCTGGTGGTCCTCGTCTTCCTCTTTTTCTCTCATCAAACCTTATCTCATTACCAAGCCCTGATGTGGTTGAACCTCGTGTCGTTGTTTCTCCATCAGCTTGAAGAATACCGAATCGTGGGCACCTTCCCCGGTATGACCAACGCCATTCTTAACGCCAATCTAAAAACGCGTGACCGTTACCCACTCAACACGAACACTTCTCTTTTTGTGAACGTCTTTTTTGGATGGGTTGCTTATTTGTTCGCAGCGCTGGCAGGAGAACGTGCCATCTGGCTGGGCATGGCTTCGATCATCGTGTCGATGGGCAACATCGCAGCGCACACCACTTATTTCAACATCAAATCAAAAACTATTTACAATGCAGGCCTCGCGACCAGCTGGCTGGTGTTTGCTCCCTGTGTTTTCTTTTTTTTCAAAATCATCCATCAGGAAAACCTGGTGGCGTGGACGGACTACCTCATCGGTATTCCCTTGGGTGTTGCGTTAAATTATTTCGGCATACTTAAACTGATCGACTGGATGAAGGACGAGAACACTCCTTATGTTTTTGACCAGCGCTTTTTACTTCCGGCAGATCGGAAGCATCCGGTAGATTAATTAAGCAGACATCGTGTTAATATTACAAATCTCCTGTTTCTATTCCACCGAAATAAATTTCTCTAAGCGTTAACAATCTCGCCTACTACTTTACTAAGATTAAATTAATTTGGAAAAAGCAGTCGTTATGAATTAACTACCGAGGCCGTTGTGATTAGGTACTAATTAAATTATCACGAAGGTTCTATTTATTATGTTAAGTCACCTTCGCTCTAAACGGAATCAAGAATTCTAAAATCAATCCTCTGAAAACATTCTTGGTCACTCTGAATGCCACACGCGACACCGTAAAGAGATGCGTGTTTATTTGATCAAAGGTTGAAACCGTAGTAATACAGGTTTGTTGATCCGCTATAAATGCCTTCCAGAAGTACCTGTCCTTTATTTTTTAGTTCACGCAAAAAATCTTCTTTGGTAGTTACCGGATTCCCATTCACGCGCGTGATGATAAAGCCTTTCTGAATATTGGTGAATTGCCGGATCGCCCCTTGCGTGATTTGCGTAACTTTAACTCCTCCATTCAATTTGTTAATGTCTTTTTCCTGGGGCGTTATTTCTTCTACTTCGATCCCGAGTTTCTTTAAAATAAATGCACCCTCGCTTTTCGAAATTCCCGGCAGTTTTTCAGCTGCCTTAAGTACGACAGCCAATTGCTTTTCAACGCCTTCCCGAATCACTGTCACCTGCAACTTTTCTCCGGGCCGATGTTTCGCTATGTTTTCCTGTAATTGAGGCACCGTTTCAATTTTACTTTCATTTATCTTAATGATGATGTCTTTAGGCTTCATGCCTGCTGCCATAGCTGCACCTCGCGGCATCAGGCTGTCAACATAAACTCCATGCCTGAATTTTATATTTAAGTCCTGTGCCAACTTTCCCGTCATGTTTCGGATGGTAATTCCTAAATAGCCGCGCTGCACGGTGCCGTACTTCAATAAGTCATTAGTAATTTTTCTGACCAAATTTACAGGGATAGCAAACGAGTAGCCGGCATAAACCCCGGTGGGTGTTGCAATGGCTGAATTGATTCCAATTAATTTTCCTTCTGTGTCTACCAGCGCCCCACCACTATTTCCCTGGTTTACCGCGGCATCCGTTTGAATAAATGATTCAACGGC
>CAZNCO010000685.1:0-2771 GCA_964571345.1 uncultured Ohtaekwangia sp. | reverse complement strand
CAATACCACTGTAATTTTCGCACGCCAATTCCCATTCCTGGCACTTGAGAGCAAGTGCTGAACTTGCCTCCAACAACTCGATGTATTTCATGTGCCGGCTGGTGAAATAATAAATCATTGCTTTGATGCGTAATGCACGAGCTTCTCCAAAACAATAATCGATTTTTTTTGAAAGGGAGAGCGCTTCCTCGATGTATTGAGAAGCTTTCGCAGAATCGGTTCGAACAAATGCTACTGAAAGGGCGTGAAGGGTCTTTACACGATCCTGGCCTTTTGCTGTTGATAAGGCTTTTTGAAGGCTATCTGCTCCGCTTTGCGCGAATACACAGAAACTGAGTAAAGAAAAAAATATTAATACGCAAACTGCTTTATTCACAAGAAGGACAACTGTTTCAAATTGAAACGGATTGCAGTTCATCCTTGAAGTAAAAAAATGGATCAATTAATCGAACCCTACATCGACATCCGTGATTTGAATTTTTTGGTGAGCTCATCAACACTGTTTTTGAAATTAACATCCATTTTCATCATGTCCTCTACTGATTCAAGGGCGTGAATAACAGTGCTGTGGTCTCTTCCACCAAAATTTTCTCCAATTAAAGCAAGAGTAAGTTGTGTGTAGCGTTTGCAGAAATACATTGCCACCTGGCGAGGGATCACGATTTCGCGTTTTTTTACTTTTCCCTTCATTTGCTCCAGCTCAACTTTGAAATAATCAGCAACTGTTTTTTGAATGTAGTCAACGCTTACATCGCTTTGAATTTCTTTGATGATGTTCTTGAGTACTTCTTTGGCAAGATCAAGATCAATATTCTTCTTCAGAAGAGTTGCATGAAATAGAAGAGAATTGAGCACGCCTTCCATGTCGCGCAAGTTTGTATCAACGCTGTAGGCCAGATATTCAGAACCTTCCGTTGGAATCTCAATTCCATCCGATTGCATTTTGTTATTGATGATCGCGAGCTTTGTTTCAAAATCGGGTTCTTGCAGATCGGCTGTTAATCCCCATTTGAATCTCGAAAGCAACCGTTCCTGAAATCCTTTGAGATCGCGCGGAGGGCAGTCGCTTGTCATGATAATCTGCTTTCCGGACTGATGTAGTTGATTGAAGATGTTGAAGAAAATTTCTTGCGTCTTTTCGCGGCCGGCCAAAAATTGCACATCATCCAGAATCAAAAGGTCTACCTGCAAGTAGAAATTCTGAAACTCTTGCATTTTTAAATTTTGTAGCGCATTTAAAAATTGATTGGTGAAGTCGTTCTGATCAACGTATAAAACTACTTTCTCAGGCATGTTCTTTTTTACTTCATTTCCAATTGCCTGCACCAGATGAGTTTTTCCTACACCAACACCTCCGTAAAGCATCAACGGGTTAAAAGAAGTAGTTCCCGGCTTTTTGGCAACGGCAACACCTGCAGATCGCGCAAGACGATTGCAATCACCTTCTACAAAATTTTCAAATTGATAATTTGGATTCAACCTGGAGTTAACGGTACGCGGGTCGAGTGCTTTGTACGCGAATGGAGAGTATTCTGCCTGTCCGTTTCCGTTCGGTTGCGAATTTTTCTTGATGCCGTTTCCATTCGGATAATTTACCAACACCGGTGGGCTCTGTTGATTACCGCTGTCCACTACTACAGAGTATTCAAGCCTGCCGTTAGGACCTAGCACTGTTCGCACTGCTTTTTTCAAAACTGGAACATAATTTTCTTCAATCCATTCATAGAAAAATTGTGAAGGAACCTGTATGGTAAGCACATCGCCCTCCGTGCGAACGGGGGAGATCGGTTTGAACCAAGTATTAAAGCTTTGTTCGTCTACGTTTTGTTTTATGATCTCAAGGCAATCAGACCATACAGTAGTGGTATCAACTTCCATTTATTTATTCAGTTTCCAGTGAAGGTTTTGTTTGCAATATTTTTTGAAAAAGGGAGACAAATGTGTGAAAAAAATAATGAACAAAAAACAAAAGAAGGTCACGAAATTTTCTTTAAAGGCTATAAAAATATTAACGAAAAAATTTGAGTGCATTCTTTTGCTTTTATGTGAAAATTTGGCGAATAGATTTCTTTGATCCTATGTTTTTCGTAGCAGTGACGCGGGTTTCAGTTAAATCACGTAACGTGTATACAGTTTAGGAATTTTTGAACATTCAAACTATGAGATGTGAAAAATTATTCAAGAAATCGTTTTAAAAAATTGCAATGGTATAGTTTCACTTTAAATTGAAGCCGTTTTAAAAGTTTTGATCGTGACAACTCTCGAAAATTTAAAATTTACTTCAGCTACATCAGCCGATTGGGCAAAAATAGCCGAACAGGAACTGGATGGTGCTAATCCCCTCGAAAAGCTTAATAAAGTAGTTGGAGGAATTTCTGTGAAACCATATTACGATACTAAAGATGTTTCACAGGTTGATGTGATAAATAATTCTTTTGCCTTTGAGCGTTGGTTGAATATTGCTAAGGTATGCGTGTACGATGCCAAATCGAGCAATCAAAAAGCAATCGAACATTTAAATGCCGGTGCAGATGGAATACTATTTGATTTAAAATCTATTTTTTTTGCGGAAGATTTACTTAGGGAAATTGAATTGCCGCATTGCCATGTTTTTTTTCGGTGCGATGCTGAAATTGGAAATTCTTTTTTAGGTTCGCTCAAAAACTTTATTTCCCAAAAGGGATTGAGAAATCTCAATGGAGGTTTTTATTGGAGAAATAATGTCGGTGCGATCGGTTCAACGGTCGGAAATTTTTGGAGCGTGTTTGAAA
>CAZNCO010000684.1:0-2780 GCA_964571345.1 uncultured Ohtaekwangia sp. | reverse complement strand
GGGCCAATAAAAGAATTGAGGCCACCGCCTACCATGCCCATTCGTAGTTTTCTTTTCATGTGTTAATTGTTTTTTGTTTAGGTCACATGGAATGCCAACAAAACTCCTGCTCCTGTTGGTTTGTGGCATTTCATGATAGGTAAATTATTGTTTAAGATAAATGACTTAGAAAATTAACAAAATATCTTATTCAAATTTATAAAGCCTTGGTTAAATAATCTGACCAAATTTTATAGCTGGATAAATACTTCTCTTGTAGCGACTTTTCCGGCTCCTGCGATTGAATGACCGTTAGTCCGCGGAAGGCTTCGGCTTCAGACTTATAATATTCTGCGCCCAATCCGCCTGCAATAGCCGCACCTTGTGCGCCATCAGTATCAAATAGTTCAAGCCGTGCACCAATGGTGTTAACAAATGCTTCACGGAAAACAGGGCTCAAAAACATATTCGCATTTCCGGCCCTGATCACTTTTGCGTGGATACCGAGTGGCTGGAATATTTTGAATCCGTACGCCAATGCAAACACAATTCCTTCCTGCACCGCACGACAAATATGGGATGGTGTATGCCTGTTCAGATCCAATCCTGAAAAACTGGCCCCCAGGTTTTTGTTTTGAAAAATTCGCTCCGCACCATTCCCGAACGGAAGAACGGCAAGACCATCGCTTCCTACACTTGCCTGGGCCGCGAGTTCATTCATTTGCGGATAGGAAACATTGCCCAGCAATTTTCTCAACCAGCTATTCATAATGCCCGTGCCATTCACACAAAGCAGCACCCCATAACGCGGTTGAGTAGCCGTGTTACTTACATGAAGGAATGTATTCACACGCGAATATTGATCTGCCAGCGGCTGATCGCTCACACCATAAACAACACCTGACGTTCCTGCCGTAGCGGCCACCTCCCCAGGATGAAGCGCCTTCAATGAAAATGCATTGTTCGGTTGATCGCCTGCTCTATACGTCACAGGCGTTCCTTCAGCAATTCCAAGAGCCTCTGCCGAAGCTTTTGAAACTTTCCCTTGCAAACCAAAGGTGGGAATGATAGCAGGAATCATTTCCTTTCTAAATCCATACAGACTCAGAAGCTTTTCACTGACAGCATTTTCAAGAAAATCCCAAAAGATTCCTTCCGATAAACCAGAGGCCGTGGTGCAAATTTCTCCTGTCAGCTTCATCGCCAGAAAATCACCTGGCAGCATGAACTTATAGATGCGCTCAAAAATCTGGGGCTCATTCTCTTTTACCCACTTCAGTTTTGATGCTGTGAAATTTCCAGGTGAGTTCAACAAGTTCGTTGAGCCATATGAGCCTAATTCTTGCGATGCCTTCTCTCCTATCGCCACCGCTCGACTATCACACCAAATGATGGATGGCCGCAACACATTATGATCTTTATCCACCAGCACGAGACCGTGCATCTGATACGATATCCCAATCGAAATGATTTCGTCTTTTGCCACATTGGCTTTGGTGAGCAACTGTTTAGTGGCTTTCACCGAGTGGCTCCACCACAGCTCCGGCTCCTGCTCAGCCCATCCCGGTTGTTTGCTGATCATAGACATCTCCACTTCAGGTTGCGAAGCGGAAGCTATAGCCTTACCCGTCTCAGCATTGACCAATGAAACTTTTACAGAAGAACTTCCCAGGTCAAAGCCCAACAAATATTTTCCCATGCTCGTCCTTAAATCAATAAGCCGTCAGAGCACTCAAAGCAATCTGACGGCTTGTGTTAATTATGAAAAATAAAATTAGGCAGCACTCTTCTTCGTGCTGCGCACCCAGAACAACAGGATTGTAAACAACACAATCAATATTGCCGGGAAGGTAATCATCGTCTGCAAGGTAGCCTGGCCAGCTGCCAGATCAAGCGCATCACCCGTTAGTCCGGTGCCCGTTGCTTTTTCACGCGCACTGTCTATCCAGCTTCCGATAATAGGTTGCCAGATGGACGTAGAAAACATTCCGAACGCCCCCACGATAGACATTCCAATTGCTCCACTCAACGGAATCTTCTCGGCAACAAAGCCAATCATGTTGGGCCAGAAATAACAAACACCCCCGGCAAATACAACCGCTGCCACATATGCCATGGCGCCAGTTTGTGTACTGAACAGGAAGATACCAAAGGCTGCCAAAATTGACCCGCCCAGCAACACACCTGTCTGATCAAACTTATGAACAAACTCACCACCAAAATATCTTCCCACCGCCATCAGGCCTGCCGTCAATGCAACAATCACCATCGGTTCTGCTCCGCTCTTGGCAAGGATCAGCGATGCCCACTGCGAAGGACCAAATTCAGAAATCGCTGTCAATGTCATGCACAAGCACATAAAGATAAACATCGGTGCCGCCATCGCCTTTAAATTACCTGCAAGCGATGCAACTTCTGCACGTGGTGTAGGGAATGTTTGTCCGTAAAACAAATAAGCGTATGTAATGGTAGGAAGCAGGATGATCCAGATCTGCGCTTCCCATCCAAGGTTCATTTTTGTCATCGCTAATGAGATCAAACTGCCCAGGAAAATCCCTCCAGGAAACCACATGTGAAAGCGATTGAGTAACGTATTCATTTGCCTGCCACTGTAACTATCCGCAATCATTGGGTTACAGGCTGCTTCAGTACATCCATTTCCAAGACCAATAAATAAAGTGGAAATCAAAAGAGTAGCATAACCATTCGCGAAGATGGTCAGCAAGATTCCGAGCGTATGCGCAAAGAAGGCAAACATCATGATTTTCTTCGGACCGATGGATGAATAGAAAATTCCGCCC
>CAZNCO010000683.1:0-2790 GCA_964571345.1 uncultured Ohtaekwangia sp. | reverse complement strand
AGGTAATGGAGCACATGAAGTTACTATCCGCTACGATGGAATGGAGCACAAGTTTGTAGTGGAACCTAACCGCACTATTTTAGAAACGGCATTGGAAAAAGGAATTGATCTTCCTTACTCTTGTCAGAGCGGTCTGTGCACGGCCTGCCGTGGTAAAGCCCTTTCCGGCAAAGTAAAATTGGATGAGGAAGAAGGACTGTCTCAGTCTGAGCGTGCTGAAGGCTATGTGCTCACGTGTGTAGGGCACCCGCTTACAGATGACGTGGTGATCGAGATTGGATAATTATCTTCCGTATCTGTCTTTACGACCTTCTCGCAAGAAATCTCGTCATTTCCCGCCTTGTAATTATCGCAAAAGTTATCACTTGCTGGATGCCTAATAACATTTTTTTTTAATAAGCCTTTATTTGCAATTCGGATCTGCACCTGGATAATCAGGTTCTAGATTTAGTCAATGGGGGCAAGATGAACATTCGTCAGATGTACATCATGGCGCGCTTGGAGGAGATTTGAGCTATTGGCAAAGTCATGAAGTCTGAGCTGATAAATATCACTTTTTTTTGAGAGGGAAATCTTTTCCCAGCACGGCTCATCACTTCATATTTGTATAATGGATCCTGAAATAGATGTGGAAAATAACACATTAGAGCTTATCGGGCTGCGCGTGGCAGACCATGTGTCGGCAATGCTTGCCTATTGGGATAAGGATCTTGTTTGTCGGTTTGCCAACGCAGCGTACATAGATTGGTTTGGCAAAACGCGCGAAGAGATGGTAGGCAAGGTTACGCTCATGGAATTGCTGGGGCCTCTTTATGAAAAGAATAAACCTTACATTCTGGGCGCACTGGAAGGTAAAGTTCAGACTTTCGAACGAGCGATCCCGGTTCCTTCGGGCGGCATCCGTCACTCGCTCGCCAACTATTTCCCTGACATTGTCGATGGAGAAGTGAAAGGTTTTTTCGTACATGTGGCAGATATTACCCAGGTGAAGTTGCTCGAGAATGAATTAGTACGTTCCAATGAATTAATAAAAGATCAGAATAAACGCTTATTGAATTTTTCAAACATCGTTTCTCACAACTTAAGATCGTACGCTAATAACCTGAAATCAATACTTGATTTTTTGGTAAAAGCCGAATCGAACGATGAGCGTGACTTGATGCTGGGTTACCTTCAGGGTATTTCGAAAGGGTTTAGTTCAACTGTAAAGAATCTGAGTAATATTGTTGACGTTCAGAACCATTCTGATTTGCCCTTGGAGGCTGTTAACCTTCACAATTGTATTGAACAGTCGGTCGAGATTCTGCAGGTAGAGTTGAAATCATGCAATGCAGTCGTTCAAAATAATGTATCTGAAAGTGTGACGATGACTGCTAATCCTGCCTACCTAGAGAGCATTTTTTTGAACCTCTTCACAAATGCACTGAAGTATAGGCATCCGGATAGAATACCCGTAATTTCAATAGATGCATGCCTTTCAGAGAAAGTATTAAAGTTGAAAGTAACAGACAACGGACTTGGCATTGATCTGACAAAGCACAAGCAGGATGTATTTGGTATGTACAAAACATTCCATGGAAATCCTGATGCAAAAGGAGTAGGTCTTTACCTGGCAAAGCTCCAGGTAGAAATGATGGGCGGTGATATTGATTTGGAGAGCAAAGTAAACGAAGGAACCGTATTTACCTTACGATTCCCCATTCATTAGTATTTCTTAAAAACAGTAAATCACTTTTTGACCTTTGTGAATTCCATGCCATCAAGGTTGATTTTATGCACTTGGCCTGTTGAGTTTTGGGTGAAGTTGACGAGCGCGTGGCCATCCCAGTCGTGCTGATACATGCCACGGAAGGTGTTGTAGTGCCAATGCTCCACGGTTGCCTTCTCAAAGTGATTGATATCGATCACTAACTGATTTCCATTTAATGTGATTTCCAGTTCGCCATACAAAGGATCTGAATATTTTCCCGCATATTCGGATAGTGCAAGAGGAGGGGTGGTGTTCATTACGCGCTTAGCTTCAAAATCTTTTTCCTCTTTTTCTGCTTTCGCTTTAATGCCGGAATACAGTGATATGAATTCTTTACTCCAATCGCGCGTGCCGCCCAGGGCAAATTGATCGAATGCTTTATAAACCAATGCATGACGAACCTCAGCATGATCAAGATTTTCAAACACATAAATGCCCAACTTTTCATCAGGCAATTGAGCGTGTATCGCAACTAACCCTGACAAGCTTCCGGTGTGGTAGTTGATCTTTTTTCCTTTGTAGTCATGCTGAAACCATGCTAAACCATAAGTGGTCCAGTTCGGTTTGATCAGTTGCATAGTGGGATAAAATTCTCTGGCAGGTACCAATGTTTGCGGTTTAAACATTTCTGCCCAGGTGGAGTCCTTGAGCAATCTTCCGCCTTCATATTTGCTGCTATCAAGCATGCACATCATCCATTTGCTCATGTCGTCAATGCTTGACCATACCGATCCTGCTGCTCCTACAGCATCGTCTTTGGTATAACCGATAGGTTTGATTTTTTTCTCTACTTCAAAGTGGGGTCTTACCTGGTTATCGTCTTTGATATATTTGCGCATAGGGGCGGTGCGTGTCATTTTTAATGGGTTGAAAATTCGCTCCTGCACAAAATTCTCCCAGCTTTTTCCACTTACTTTTTCAATCACTTCGCCTGCAGCTATATAAAAGATGTTCTGATAAATAAAACTAGACCTTAGTGAGTAGCTTGGCTTTACAAGCTGCATCTTTTTCAAAATCTCTTTGGGAGAGATGTCCATGAT
>CAZNCO010000682.1:0-2792 GCA_964571345.1 uncultured Ohtaekwangia sp. | reverse complement strand
CTGCTACACATCAACCTGCCAACAATTTTTGCTCTGCTCGCGCCAATTTGGTGTTTTTCGCAGAACGAGAGTAAGTCAGCCATTCCCCTAGATCACTTTTATGTGAAACGTGATGGGCCGAGTGTTTTTCGAAAGATGTTAGCGAATTTTCATTTCGGCATTTATACTGGATTTGGCAATACCTACTTAAGTAATAAGCTGGGCGGTTTTGGGATTTATCAGGCACCAAACAGTTTACCGCAACTTTTCACAGATCCAACGGCCTCTACTCGTTTCACCGAATGGGTGACTAATCCCGGAAAGGACGTTTCGGCTCCGGGAAATTATATTGTGGCTTCGCCTGGCACAGCGAATCTTGGGTTTAAAGGAAATGCATTCAATATTCCCTTAGGACTAACGCTTCATTATGAGTTTAAAAAGAACATACGATTGGGCGCAGGCTATGCTTTTGAATTTATGAGTATAGGGGCACTTCACCCAATTTCTTTAGCCGATAAAATTTCAGACTTCACATCTTCAAGCTCTACAGGGCTAATGAGTAAATATTGGATTATGGGCGGATATTCCTTTTATCGATGGAATGATTATTTGTTTACCGGAGAGTTGCAGATAGGGAGTTTCAATCCAGGGGCAAACTTCAATTCTAGCGTGGTAACACCAAGTTCTTTTATTAATCTCGGTGTAACGATTGAACGACCACTTTCCGAATATTTTAAAGTGTATGCGCGGCCCGCTTATGAAATAAAGAGTTATGACCTGAATGTGCCGGGCAGTGGAAAGTCAATTTCGTATGGCATGAATGCGCTGTATGTAACAGTTGGCTTTACCTATGCGATTCCTGAGCTACCACGTTGTTTTTTGAGAGATTGCCATGCGCAAATCAATCATCATCATGGCAACAAAGAATATCGAAGCCGAAGACACCCCATTTATAAAAAGCAAAATCCTGGTTACGGAGAGAATGATCCTGTGCTGATTAAATACAAAGGAAAAAATAAGAATAAGCTTAACCCTTATTGATGGATTCTTATCTCAGTCTGGACCCGAAGGAATTGCCAACACCCAAACTGCAAGCGTACATGCAAGGTGTAATTGCACCAAGACCTATTGCATTAGCTAGTTCGATTGACAGGGATGGCAACATAAATCTTAGTCCTTTTAGTTTTTTCAATATGGTGAGCACTCGTCCGCCAATTTTAGTTTTTTCCCCTTCGCGAAGAGTACGAGATAATACCACGAAACATACGCTTGAAAACGTTAGGGAAGTTCCAGAAGTAGTAATCAATATAGTGACTTATGAAATGGTGGAGCAAGTATCTTTGGCGAGTTGTGATTATCCGAAAGACGTGAATGAATTTGTAAAATCAGGACTGACTGCCTTGTCAGCCGATGTAGTGAAACCTCCTCGGGTGAAAGAATCTCCCGCGTCTTTTGAATGCAAAGTCAATCAAATTATTTCTTTGGGTGACGAAGGCGGTGCAGGAAATCTTGTTATTTGTGAAGTCCTGCGCATTCATATTAAAGAGGATATTTTGGATACAGTGACAACTATTGATCCTCGCAAACTAGATGCCGTGGCGCGGATGGGTGCTGATTTTTACTGCAGAGCTCAGGGTGAAAGTATCTTCACTGTACCTAAACCAAATCAAAAACTTGGAATCGGGTTCGATCATTTACCCGAATCTATCCTTCATAGCAAAGTGCTTACTGGAAATGATTTAGCTAGGCTGGCTAACGTAGAAAAGATTCCGGATGGACAAAACGCAAGTCCATCAACTGACGACACAATTCATCTTGAAGCGAAGCAACTCCTTGCAAATGGTCAAGTAGAAGCAGCCTGGAAAATTTTACTCCAAAGCAAATAGCTAAAATCGGTTACTGATTTGAATTTGCGCTGCTGAGCAGTAATTTCTTAATCCCTATACATTGTAGCTTTCGCTGCCTTAACCGTCCGACCAACACTTGGGAGAATTGCTTCAATAAGAGTGGGGGCGTATGGCAGAGGCACATCCAAGCTATTGACTCTGTGAATGGGTGCATCAAGATAGTCAAAGGCATGTTTTTGAATATGGTAGGTAATCTCGGAAGAGATGGCAGCCAATGGCCATGCTTCCTCTACAATTACCAAACGGTTTGTCTTTTTTACAGATTCAACGATCGCTTCATAATCTATCGGACGAACTGAACGGAGGTCAATTACTTCTGCTGAAATTCCGTCTTTCTCGAGCTCTTGTGCCGCAGCCAAAGCTACTTTCATGATCTTACCAAATGAAACAATAGTTACATCTGTTCCACTTCTCTTTACATCGGCTTTTCCTATCGGGATCAGATATTCTTCTGTGGGTACTTCTCCTTTATCCCCATACATCAATTCACTTTCCATGAAGATTACAGGATCGTTATCGCGGATGGCGGTTTTCAAAAGTCCCTTAGCATCATAAGGAGTAAAGGGAACAACTACTTTCAAACCGGGAGTATTGGCAAACCAATTTTCAAAGTTTTGAGAGTGCTGCGAGCTAAGCATTCCTGCATTACCTGTTGGGCCCCGGAATACAATTGGAACATTAAACTGGCCGCCAGACATCGAAAGCATCTTAGCCGCTGAGTTAATCACCTGATCAATCGCTACCAGCGAAAAATTGAACGTCATGAACTCAATAATCGGACGAATGCCATTCGCTGCAGCTCCTACGCCAATGCCTGCAAAGCCAAGTTCTGAAATAGGGGTATCAATTACGCGTTTAGGTCCAAACTCATCCAGCATGCCCTGGCTCACTTTGTAGGCACCATTG
>CAZNCO010000681.1:0-2801 GCA_964571345.1 uncultured Ohtaekwangia sp. | reverse complement strand
TCTTAGTTGACAATTGGTTTGCCGTTGCTTACCAGCAGTTGGACATACGTATCATTGGGTTCTGCGTTTCCTTCACCGACAATTGGCATCGATGCATTGTCCAACACAGCATATCCCCGCACTACCCAAAATAACGGACCCAATGGATTCATCCGTGTGAATGTATATGGCGAACCTTGCACTTGCCCCGCAGCTGATTTCGTTTTAAACTCAGCAGGATACGCCCACACAAAAGTAGGAAGTGGTCCATCTTCTTTCTTGTAGCCTGGTGGCAGATACAAATCGGCTGTCATATCTACTCCATCTTCGCGCTTGTATTTAAGCACTTGCTTCCTCACGTCTTTAATTTGCGGATAAGGATGTGGAAAATTAGTTAACGCAGTTATCGATTTCGCATCGGAGGTACGAAGGAAGAAGTTTGGATTCTCCGTAAGCGATTCGCGTGAGGTGACAAACGAAGGCTTCTTCGCGTCAAGCAAACTTACCACCCATTCATAGTGAGGAGCTTCACAGCGCCACACTCGCGTTTTCTTACCCGAGGTTAAATCAAGTTTATCCAAAAAAGGCAAGTCACCCTCGGGTGAAGAGCCATTCCCGGTAAGGAACACAGCATTATTTTGGATTAACATCACCGGGCGGCCAAACGAGTTGGATGCGGTAATCACATTGCCCGGATCACTGTAAACATCTTCTGTTGAGAAATCGAACACTGTTTTCTTGCTGGCAGGATTGGAAGGATCAATTTGATAAACTCTTTCCTTGCGGTCTTGTCTCCAGTTTTCATACACCCACGCTACCTTATCGTTGCCCCAGGTGATACCGCTGTAGCGCAATGGCAAACTAATCAGCGCAGCAGGTGATGAAGTAAAAGGTGATGGCCACATAAATACCTTGTCACGCACATCGGCTTCAGTCTTTGGATCGCCACCATCCTGGGCTTCTGCCCAATACAAAGTTGAAGGTTGGTCACCGCGCCAGGCATGAGCACGCGGTCCTTTGATGGTAGCGTTAAATCCCAGCGGCACATTGTCGGCCAAAGGAATGTCAACAATTTTCTTTACCAGATTTCCATTCACGTCTATCACCTGCACAGTTGTGGGGAAGGAAAAAGCAGGCACCAGATACGAATAAGGTCTTTGTAGAATTTTTGTCAAAATCGATTTGCCATCAGGCGAGGGACTAAACGAAGCATATACACCTGAGGTGCCTAACGATTTTTCTGTGCCATCCATGGAAACCGAATACAATTGCGAAGAGCAATAAAAATCAAACAATGACTCATCGTACGGATTCTTCAACAAATCCTGATAGGTGACGGCCGGGGCTTTCTTACCAAGGTTTTCGTCCACCACCGGGCCAACCGGAACGCGCGCCTTTACAGGAGCCTGTTTATTTTCATTCGATGCTCCTAAATAAAGAATATCCGCTGAGTTGGAAAGCCACGCATAAGAAGCTCCCATCGTAGCATTTACCTTATGCGATGATATCTTTTTTGCAGCGAGAGTTGTTAAATCCACTACCCACAGTTCCAGGCGATCTGCCTGCGTTTGGATGAAACTGAACTTCTTGCTATCGGGTGAAAACGATGGGCTGCTCATTTGCGCATTAGAAGGCAAGCCGCTTACTTCATAATCTTTTCGGTCAGAAAGTTTCTTCACCTTGATACCCACAAAGAAATTATTTCTGCTCTGCCCGAAATTGTCGGGATTAATGCGAAGCCCTGCGATACGCAATTCGGGCCTCGAGAGTTCTTCAATACTGGGCAGATCTGAACGGTTAAGCATGACCATCACCGACTTGTCGGGAGAAAAAAGGACGGCCGGAGTAAGGGGCGTGTCCACCAGCTTGGTGATTACATCGGGGGGAGTTTGATATTGAAGATTGTCTTGCGCACAAACAAAAAAACCAGCGAAGACTAGGAGCAGAACAAGCAAATTTTTCATAACCGAAATGATTAGCAGAATTTATTTACAAGGCTGAATATAACTATTTTCCTCACGGCTGAATTCAGCCTTTATGTAGGGATGCTCAAATGATTTACGACCGGAACTTCATAGTGCAATTCAACCGCGCCACTCGCTGGGGGTCATCCCGGTTAATTTCTTAAATGCCGTGTTAAAGGATGATTTAGAATTATATCCCACTTCCTCGGCAATTTCTTCTACTTTAATATTTGTTTTCTCTTTCAGCAATCGCTTTGCCTCCTCTATTCTGTACTCAGCTGTCATCTCAAAAAAACTTTTACCCAGACCTTCGTTGATCACTTGCGACAGCTGGTGTACTGTCACCTTTACCTGATCTGCCAGTTGTGGTAATGAAAAGTCTGCTTTCATGAATGGTTTTTCTGTTTTCATTATTTCTTCCAACCTCTTTAGCAGCAATTGCCTTTGATCATCCGTTAACGAAGAGCTTTTGTATTTTTGCTGCTCTGCCAGCGATGGCTGCTTGAAGAATCCTGACTGCCGCACTACATGGAAACTGATCAGGTAAATAACTAGTGAAATGTATGCAGCAAACAAATGATCTCCTGTGTCTTCTTTAAAGAATATCTTCACTAAAAAGATAAATGCAAATACAACCACATTTTGTACAGCAGAATACCTTACTCTTTTTAAAGTGGGCAGTTGGGTATTAAAAAGAGATTCCTTTTTTTCTTTAAATGCTTCCGCTGCCACAGCCAGACCCATCACTGAATAGATGGCCAAATGCGCCAGGATAATTTCGCTATGAAAAGGTGGGTTAAAATAATAAGACGAGAGCTCTACATGCCGAAAGTCAAGCCCTGGCGGATGATACGATCC